>JAYVEE010000053.1:0-2038 GCA_043749005.1 Polaromonas sp.
TTCAGCCCAAGTAATACGTGCGCTAGCAGCTATTAAAAGTGCAGCAGAAGACAATACCGGTAATTTGCTGGACTTGTCGATTCAAGCTGTGCGCGCTCGCGCCACGGTGGGTGAAATCAGCGACGCACTGGAGGCTGTTTATGGACGCCACCGTGCCGACACGCAAAAGGTTACCGGTGTGTACGCAGCCGCCTATGACTCCGCCGAGGGCTGGGAACAACTTAAAAAAGAAATCACGCAATTTGCTGAAGATCAGGGCCGCCGCCCGCGCGTGATGATTTCAAAACTCGGCCAGGACGGCCACGACCGGGGCGCCAAGGTAGTGGCCACCGCGTTTGCAGATTTGGGCTATGACGTGGACATGGGGCCCCTGTTTCAAACGCCGGAAGAGTGTGCCCGCCAGGCGATTGAAAACGATGTGCATGCAGTGGGCGTGAGTACGCTGGCAGCAGGCCATAAAACGCTGGTGCCCGGCATCATCGCCGAGCTGAAAAAGCAGGGTGCAGACGACATCATCGTGTTTGTAGGTGGTGTGATTCCCCGGCCCGATTACGACATGCTTTACGAGGCCGGGGTGAAAGGCATTTACGGGCCGGGCACACCGATTGTTGCCAGTGCTAAAGATGTGCTGGAGCAGATCAGGGCTGCGCTGAAGTGACTCAGCCGCCTCTGGTTGAAGCCGTTGTACACGGGCAAGGCGCTGAACAGCGTCGCGCCATCGCCAAAGCAATCACCCTGCTCGAGTCCACCCGCGCCGATCACCGATCGCAGGGTGACGAGCTGCTGACTGCCTTACTCCCCAATACAGGCAAGTCATTTCGCCTCGGCATCAGCGGTGTACCGGGCGTTGGTAAATCCACTTTTATTGAAGTGCTGGGTCTGTACCTCATCAAACAAGGCCACCGCGTGGCGGTGCTGACGATTGACCCCTCGTCTACCGTATCGGGCGGCTCCATTTTGGGCGATAAAACGCGGATGGACTTGCTGTCGGTTAACGAAAGCGCCTACATTCGCCCAAGTCCGTCCAGCGGCACGCTGGGCGGCGTTGCTGAAAAAACGCGTGAGGCGATGCTGGTCTGCGAAGCTGCAGGCTACGACGTGGTGATGGTTGAAACCGTCGGCGTCGGCCAGTCTGAGACAGCTGTTGCCAACATGACTGACATGTTTGTATTGATGCAACTGCCCAACGCAGGCGATGATTTGCAGGCGATTAAAAAGGGCGTGATGGAACTGGCTGATCTGGTCGTTATCAACAAAGCCGACATTGACGCAATCGCTGCCGAACGCGCACAACTTCAGATCACATCTGCCATGCAATTGCTGGGCATGTTCGGCGGCTATGTTGAAAGTAACTGGCATCCCAAGGCGATTCGGCTCAGTGCCTTGAAGGGCGAAGGCGTTGAGGCTTTTTGGGCTGAGGTGCAAGACTTCAGGGCGCGGCAAGCTGCCAACGGCAAGCTGGCTGCGCGCAGGCAGCAGCAGTCGCTCAGCTGGATGTGGGAGCGCATTGACGCGGGGCTGAAACTGGCCTTCAAACAAAACGCGGCAGTTAGCCGCTTGCTGCCTGAATTGCTGGCACAAGTCGCCAGCGGGCAGGTTCCAGCCTCGACAGCAGCAAGAAATCTGCTTACAGCCCAATCAAATCAGGCGCAAACAGCTACTGAATAAATAGCAAATACACATCAACAGAAAATTAACATGCAAGACATCCTCGAAAAACTCGAACAAAAACGCACTGCCGCCCGACTTGGTGGTGGGCAAAAGCGAATCGACGCGCAACACGGCAAGGGCAAGCTCACGGCGCGTGAGCGGCTTGAATTGTTGCTGGACGAAGGTACGTTTGAAGAGTGGGATATGTTTGTCGAGCACCGCTGCACCGACTTTGGCATGGCCGACAACCGCCCGCCAGGCGATGGTGTGGTCACGGGCTACGGCATGATCAATGGCCGCCTGGTGTTTGTTTTTAGTCAGGACTTCACGGTGTTTGGTGGCGCGTTGAGCGAAGCCCATGCGGAAAAAATCTGCAAGGTGATGGACC
>JAYVEE010000054.1:0-2037 GCA_043749005.1 Polaromonas sp.
GAATCACGCGCCATCGTGGCGCAAATGAAAGACGACGAAGCGCGTCATGCGCAGGAGGCGGCTAATTCAGGTGCTATCGATTTGCCGGCACCGGTCAAAGCACTGATGGGTGCCGCAGCCAAGGTGATGACGACCGTGGCGCACCGGATTTAAACCTCCAGCACGTCAAAACTGGTTGTAACTACTGCCGTTTTGCCCAGCATGATGGTGGCCGAGCAGTATTTGTCGTGGCTCATGGCAATTGCCCGTTCTACTGCGCTTGCCGTCAACTCCTTGCCTGTGACAGTGAAATGCATATGGATTTTTGTAAAGATTTTAGGATCTGCAGGCGCGCGTTGCGACGTTAATTTGACGCTGCAGCCCCGCACGTCGTGCCTGCCGCGCTTCAAAATGAGCACCACGTCATAAGCTGTGCAGCCGCCTGTGCCTGCGAGTACTGTTTCCATGGGTCGCGGCGCCAGGTTGGCACCGCCGTTTTCAGGTTTGGCTTCATCTGGCGCGCCGTCCATCACCAAAGTGTGGCCGCTGCCGGTTTCAGCCACAAATGTCATGCCGGACTTTGAGCCTGTGGCAGTTGCCAAACCCATCCAATTGACCACGCATTCCATAAATCGCCATCCTTATGCAAAAAAGTTATAACAAAAAACAGTGTGAAGTGTCTAATTTCAACGACAAAGTATTGTGCAGTGCAGCATTGTGGCGCTATACTAAATTTATCGCATCAAAAATCAATTGTATTGAGATGCACAAGTTGTCTCCTCCATCTTCTCAAAGGATGGATTTACAGGCCCAAACCGCAAGGTTTGGGCCTTTTTTCTTGCCCCTTATCATTGAAGGTCATGACAAAACAACTGACACCCTCTGACTATTTGAAAAAAATTCTCACTGCCCGGGTGTATGACGTGGCCATTGAGTCTGGCTTGGAGAGAGCCAGAACCCTCAGTGCCCGATTAAAAAACACCGTCTTGCTCAAGCGAGAAGATCAGCAGCCGGTTTTCAGCTTCAAGATTCGCGGCGCCTACAACAAGATGGCACATTTAAGCGCGGCGCAGCTCAAAAAAGGCGTGATTTGCGCATCAGCCGGTAACCATGCACAGGGCGTGGCCATGTCGGCGCAAAAGCTGGGCACACGCGCCGTGATTGTGATGCCGACCACCACGCCGCAGCTCAAGGTCGATGCCGTCAAGGCGCTCGGCGGTGATGTGGTGCTGCACGGAGACAGCTACTCGGATGCTTACACCCACGCCGCGCAGCTTGAGAAAAAACGCGGCCTGACGTTTGTGCATCCGTTTGACGACCCGGACGTGATTGCAGGCCAGGGCACGATCGCGATGGAAATGCTGCGCCAGCACCCCGGCCCACTGCATGCGGTATTTGTGGCGATTGGCGGCGGCGGATTGATATCAGGCGTGGCCAACTACATCAAGGCCGTGCGGCCTGACATCAAGGTGATTGGCGTTCAGATGAATGACTCTGATGCAATGATGCAATCAGTGGCAGCACACAAACGCGTTACCTTGAGTGATGTCGGTTTGTTTTCAGACGGCACGGCCGTCAAGCTGGTGGGGGAAGAAACCTTTCGAATCAGCCGCGAGCTGGTTGACGAATACATGACAGTGGACACCGACGCTGTGTGCGCCGCTATCAAGGACGTGTTTGTCGATACCCGCAGCATTGTTGAGCCGGCAGGCGCGCTGGCCGTGGCTGCGATTAAAAAATACGTGGCGCTGCACAAAACCAGGGGTGAGACCTACGCCGCCATTTTGTGCGGCGCCAACATGAACTTTGACCGCCTGCGCTTTGTGGCCGAGCGGGCTGAAGTCGGCGAAGAACGCGAGGCACTGTTTGCGGTCACGATTCCCGAAGCGCGCGGCAGCTTCAAGCGGTTTTGTGAGGTGATTGGTGAATTGCCAGGTGGGCAACGGTCTGTCACTGAATTTAATTACCGCATCAGCGACAGCGCCAAAGCGCATGTATTTGTGGGCCTGACCACCTTCAAAGGCGAAAGCAGCAAAATAGCCAGCAATTTCATCCGCC
>JAYVEE010000055.1:0-2028 GCA_043749005.1 Polaromonas sp.
GCATCAATTCGCCTTTGTCGACATTGAAGACGAAGCGGACCTGTTGGATTTAACAGGCGGCATCGATATTGTCGATTTCCCGACGCTCTTAGTAAGTGATGCGTCGGATCTGCGGTTCTTCGGTTCTTCGGTCCAGTCACACCGCAAAGTGAAACGCTGGAGCGTATCGTTCGTGAAGCTGGGGCGGGAAGCCTGCCGCCGCCACAGCCCTTTCTCGGACCAAGCCACTCTGAATGCGCTGCTTCAGGGCATTGCCGAGCGTCACCTGTATCTGCCAGCACCAGGCGTGAAACTACCAGAGCCATGATTCGATGCATTCCCACCGGTTGTAAAAATGGCCCACCTTGATTTGGCTCGGTGTGACCTCTCTGCTTTTTTTACAACGGGCGCCTTGCAATCCGTAGCGCTTTACTTTGCACGCGTCTTAAGTCTCCGGCTGAAGCAACTTGTCGGGTAAAGCTTGGTCAAAGCTTCAGGCCTTCATGATTTTTCAACAGATTAAGGAAACTCCAATGAAAACTTTTAAATCGATTTTTCTTGCATGCTCAGTTTTTCTGTCTGCCGGCAGCTGGTCTGCAGACGGCTTGATTGCCCTCAGAAGCCCGCTAGGCCCAAAAGAAACCATGGACCGTTTTGAGACCCTCGCCAAAAGCAAAGGTTTAATGGTGTTTGCCAGGGTGGACCATGCTGCGGGTGCTGCAAAAGTCGGTAAGACCTTGCGACCCACCGAAGTGCTGATTTTTGGCAATCCGGTCGGTGGCACCCCTTTGATGGAATGCGCCCAGACAGCAGGCATTGATTTGCCGCTAAAGGCGCTGGTTTGGCAAGACGCTGATGGTCAGGTCTGGCTTGGGTATAACGAGCCTGCCTATATTGCGCAACGCCATGGGGCTGCGCAATGCGGGGTTGTCGACAATCTCAAAAAAGCGCTATCGGGTCTGGCGACGGAAACCACGGCGAAATGAATTGACACGCTTTTTTTGGTGACTTGAAAATTAATTTAAAAAGTTTTTCTCCTTTTGGGAATAAACGTGTGCTTGGTTCCGTCTACCCAGTGTCAGGCAGATATTTCAGCCTGCCACTGTTTAAAACCTAACCTAACCTTATCAGGAGCTTTTCATGTTTAAACCCCTTTCCCTGACCGCTTGTGCTGCCGCTGCGCTGTTTGCTGCTACTGGCGCCATGGCTGCCCCAGTTGATGACGCCAAGACCCACTTCCAGGCCATCGGCTCGGGCGATTTGGCCGTCGTCATGCGCGGCTATGCAGACCAAGCCCAGTTCAACTGGGTCGGCGGCCCGCTGGACGGCACGTATATGTCTGCAGACGCCATCCGCGGCGTGTGGGAAAAGTTTACCAAGTCACAAGGTCCTTTGAAAGTCAGTGTGGACAAGCTGGAAGAGTCTGCCAATCCAAAAGGCTCCACCATTTCGGCCAACGTGCAGTTCGAAGGCAAGGCACCCATCAAGGTGCGTTATGTGTTGACCTTCCGTGAAGGCAAGATTGTCAGCGAAACCTGGCAAATTGACCCCAAACTGTCAGTGGCTGCCTATTAATCACCGACTGGCCCCACTACTTCCTTGGAGAACAGAATGAAAATCCCGCTTTTTATGGCAACCCTTGCCATCAGCGTCGCCGCTGTGGCCGTCAACGTGTCTGCAGTTGCGGCCGATGCACCAACGAAAATGTCTGGCGGTGCACTGGTCGCAGCCAACGGCATGACGCTCTATACCTTTGACGCCGACAAGGCCGGCAGCGGCAAAAGCGCTTGCAATGGCCCCTGCGCTGCTTTGTGGCCGCCCCTGGCGGCAGCTGCCGATCAGCCGCCTGGCGATTACAGTGTGGTGGCGCGTGACGATGGCGCGCGCCAGCTGGCCTACAAAGGCAAGCCCCTGTATTTTTACAAGGCTGACGAGAAAGCGGGCGACCGTACCGGTGACAACTTCAAGGACGTCTGGCACATCATCAAGGAATGATGGTTAACGTTCAGTCCGGCACGACAACCAGGCAACAGTGTGCAAAACGACCTC
>JAYVEE010000056.1:0-6991 GCA_043749005.1 Polaromonas sp.
TTTCCAAATGCACATCTTTGCCAATGCATTGCGCCAGTCCGGTGATGAAGGGATTGCGCAACTGATTCCGCATATTCTGGGCAGCGAATTCGATGCGCCCCAGGGCCGCATCAAGATCGACCCGGCAAACCACCACACCTGCCTATACCCTCGCATTGGCCGTGTGGATGCAGAGGGTCAGTTCACCATCGTGCGGCAAGCCACTCGCTCGGTCTACCCGGACCCCTATCTGGTCACGCATTCACTTGGCGACTGGGCAGCCAAGCTCGACACGCTAGCCGTCTGATGTCCAACAATTGTGCTACACGCCACACATTGCGGGTAACGCCTCCGCAACTAAAAGAGCTTCGCGCACTTAAAATCGCAGTAATTCAACCCGATGATGCGGATGGCATGCTGTTAACCCAACAGCTGCAGCGCATTAGTTGTCAGGTGCAGGCCTTCTGGCCCCCTGTGCAGGTTTTACCAACAAGCATTGACATTGCTTTGATAGCCGTGCGTCCAGAAATCATGGGCTTACGTTTTGATTGGGCGCAGCGTGAAAATGCTCTGACTGTAATAGCGGTAGTAAGCTATGAAAATCCAACGTTTGTAAATGCTGTTACAGCATTAGGCGCGCAAGCGGTTTTTCCTTCGCCGGTCCGTTCATTCGGACTATTGACCACTCTGGTTCTCGTGCGTGAAACTCACAAAGAAAACAGATCTTTAACGCGTAGCTTGCGCAAAGTTGAAGCTAAGCTGCAGGGTGCGCGATACCTTACCGATGCAAAAGCAATTCTGATGAAAACCCATCCGATGTCCGACTTGCAAGCCTACGATTTGATTCGAGAGCAAGCTATGCGTAAACGTACGACGGTAGAAGAAATCGCGGCTGCGATTGTTAACGCAAACGAGGTTCTAACATTCACTGGGCAGTAGTGTAACTGTGCAATCGGAACACTAGAGTCTATAAAAATGCGCAATCATTGGTGTGTTAAGCGCACGACAGGGCTGTCATCTGCATGTTTGAAAAATAGGTTGATCGCTAATGGCGGGGTTTAGTGTTGCCTTGTGTAAACAGGCCAGCCGGTTTTTGTTTGGTAAGCGGGCGGCAACACATCTTGAGGTGAAGCTATTGATTTTCATACAAAGTTAAACCCCGGGGTGATTATTCAATCGGCGCTGACATATCAAGGTATTTCGACATTAACTTTGATGGCGCTGAACCAGGCACCAAGTTGTGCAATCTCCGAATCAGTCAAATTCTTTGCGATCAGGTTCATGATTTCGTTCTGGCGTTTTCCGCTGCGGTAGTTGCGCAATTGCTCGGCCACGTAAATGGCCTGCTGACCTGCCAGATTGGGTGCATTGGGAAGTGTGGAGATACCGTTTGCACCGTGGCACAGGGAGCACGCTGTATCTGATTTGGAGCGGCCTGCTGCTACATCATCGGCATGGCTACTGAATGCTGCAAAAAAAAGGCAAATAAAAAAAACGTGCTTCATGGTGAACCTATTAAAAAAATACTGGGCCCCCGAATGGGCCCAGTATTGGACTCTGTCAAAGGCACAAGGCCTTTAGTAACGCATATCAGTTGCCGCTGTAGCTGATACGATAAAGCGCGCCTGCGTAGTCGTCAGACACCAGAATGGAACCATCTGGCAGATTGGCCACATCAACAGGGCGAGCCAGTGCGCGTCCTGTTGTCTTGTCCAGGAAGCCATCAGCAAACACTTCGGATGCACCTGCATTGCCATCGGCCTTGATCGGCACAAAGTTGATCAGGTAGCCGCTAGGCACACTACGGTTCCATGAACCGTGGGATGCCACAAACAAGCCGCCATGGAACTTCTTGGGGAAAGTTGTTCCTGTGTAGTGTGTCAATCCGAGCTGCGCTTGGTGTGCAGGAAACTCGACTTGCGGGAAGATTGCGCCAGCAGGTTCTTTCATGTCCTTGAGGTCCATTGCTGCAGGTGAGCCGGCAACTTTGAAATGCCCGTTGTAGTAGGGGAAGCCGAAGTGTTCACCCTGCTTGCTGACTCTGTTCAACTCGCCAGGAGGAATGTCGTCGCCCAATCCGTCCACCTGTTGATCAGTGGCCCACATATCACCCTTGGGTCCGATAGAAAGCCCGGTAGGGTTGCGCATGCCTTTGGAGTAGACCGTGCGTCCGGTTCCGTCCAAGCCGTTGTAGCGCACGATGCCACCAATGCCCATGTTTTCATAGAGTGCGACCTTGTCTGCAGGTTGCACGTTATAAGGTTGGCCGAGGTTCACGTAAATCTTGCCGTCCTTGTCCACTTTGACAACCCGGCCGGTGTGGTTGAAAGATTGTTCTTCGACAGGAATCAGCTTGCCTTCAGGAACGACCACACTAACCGCTACGTCGGGGCCCTCATAAAAAAACTCGGCAGCGGGAAAGCTAAGGATGCGGTTGGATTCAGCGACGATCAGGAAGCCGTCTTTGGTGAATGCAACGCCATTGGGATTGTTGAATTTGATCGATGGTGCAAACGCTTTGACTTCGGTCGCGGTATCGCCATTGTTGCGATTGGTCACAGCCCATACAGTGGTTTTGCGGGTTCCGACAAACAGCATGTTGGTTGACGGTGCCACTGCCATGTAGCGGGCATCAGGCACCACCGCATACAGTTCAATCTTGAAACCATCGGGTAGTTTGACTTTCTTCAGATTGGCGCGTATATTATCCGCATTCTTACCTTCCTGGGGAACCGTCGCAATATTCATACTGGTTGCGGTGTTGCCCATACCCTTCAACCTCTCTAGGTTCTGGTCCTGAGCGTTTGCAACAGTTGCACCCAGTGCGGCAACCGTAGAGGCAATCGCGGCCAACTTGAAATACTTCATAAGAACTCCTTTATTTAAATGACAAAAAGTAGTGGTGCCGCGTACGAACACGAATTCACTGCAGGCACCCAAATTAATGTAGACCCCGAGAATTGCATCAGCGACGGGGTTAACCCTGTACGGTGTCATGCAAGTGACAAATATTTCCGGTTGTATTTTCAATGGCTTTACAAAAATTTCAATTAGCAGTTTGGTTTGTCCTTGGGGTGAGTGTCCCTTAAACACAAAATTGACAGGTACCCCTTACCGCACAGATTCTGGAACGCCTGCGCGCTTGCGTGGTACCCAGAAGGTCATCGATGGACAACTGGACTTGTCCGATCACGGACAGCAGTGACAGTGCAGCCTCGGGGTTGCTGGAGAACAGGGGCTGCTTTCCCAATTGGTCGACATTGAGTTTCCTGGCGACATGAAATGTGGCTGTAGGATTCGCCATGGTGGAAGAGCTTTCTTGGTTCTGCGTTTGTTGAAGTCAGAACTCATATTCTGTAGGGCCTGACGGTTTCAACCACCAACCTCAACCTTCAACTTCGAACGGGACATCGCCGGATGGTTGCTATGAAGCGGCAAACGGAAATCAGCCTTATGACGGAATCTACCGGGCCACATCTTCACTCTAGGGAACGAGGGTCTACGTTTTGCTACCAACCCAACGTTCAAATTTGAGTGTCTTGTTAGGAGGAAAATGGTGGACTCCTGTGGGCTGATTCCAGCCGTACACGTCAAGGGCCTTCCAAGTTGTCCGGTCGAACTTCACTTTAACGTTGAAGGGCATCCCAAGCAGCCTCCATCAGCTTAAGTGTTGCTTGCTCAGCTTCGCAAGGGTGCCCGCAGCTAGTTTGGGCGAGTGTCATGTTCCCGCTATTGAGCCCCAGAAGCACTTGAATGTCTTCGCCCCATTCGCCCAGAAACAAAAAGAGATTGTCTTTGTTGGTGCCGCCAATGATGGACCGTTGAATAATCGTCAGAGAACCGACAATGTGTGGAACCGCCTCTGCCACTGTATTCGGCCAACTGGATTTCGGCAGTGGTTTTACATCAGCAATCGAACACGTGGCGAGAAGAAGCAAAGCTAAGGTCAGACCATAAGTTTTCATTACAGAATCCTGTTCATAATTTATCTCAATACACTGTTTATTTCCAAGCTTACCCGGTAATCTGGATTAGGCAATGCCGCACCACATGCAACGTCATCTCGGCCTGGTCGTTTAAGTTTAGCTTTTGCCTAATGTTGTAGAGATGGGTGCCCACCGTGAAGCCCGACAGGTTTAGCGTCTCGGGTATCTGCGACACTGATTTTCGCGAGCCAACTGGTCAAATACGTCAAATTCGAGGGTCGAGAGTTTGCCCACCGTATTGCTGCCGCCGCTGATGGCTTGCATCGCTATGCGTTGGGCAACCTAACTGTCCTCATAGCGCAGGCCCTTGGCCGTGGCGCGAATGCTGTCAATCAGGGCATCGGGTGCGCTGCGCTTGGACGAATAACCCGTTACCCTAGCCTGTAGCACACGCATGGGGTGGCTCAGTTCTTCGTGAGCAGAAAGCGCCAAGATGTTTATGAGCATGTATTTGCCCGCTTCGGGGCACCGGCACGAATGTCCGCTCCTGGTCGACAGTTTCGTCCGGTGGTCTAAATTGGTCGTCCGCAAAGCGGTCTTGGAAATCAGCTTGTTGGACTGCGGACATTTCAAGGCGCGAGCGTGAAATCAGCGCTTATTGCGCAGTCGGCATGTCGTAATAGGTATACTTTGGATATGTACGTAATCACGCCGCATGACCTCCATCCTTGAAGCACCCATTGCCGGCGTTAGGTTATTCCGCGGCGCCATCAGTATCACGGCGCTCGCTGTGGCGAGCTTGATTACTGCAAATGCGCATGCTCAATGGAACATCCTGACGTTCAACCACGACAGGTCGGTCACCATCTGGGTCGAGTCCTCATCTATCCAAAGGCGCGACGATTATGTTTTTGCTTGGGTCATCTACGACCGCGAATTTGCGTCAGAGGACGGAGCCATGTCCTCCAAGGCCCTAACCCAGTACGACTGCGCCAACCGCCAGGCCCGCACCTGGAGCCAAAGCATGTATAGCAAATCAATGGCGGGCGGCGAGCCTACGCCGCCAAGAGGCAAGGCCCAGTGTGAGGCCAGTGATTCCCTGGAACTCCGCCTGGACGACGATTGCGCCCAGACTTGGAAGCCGGTTTTTTACGGCACTACCGGGTCAGACGTTCTGAAAGCGCTCTGCGTAGGGCAGGCGGCTTAGGTTTACCAATAGCTGTTTGGTGGCTAGGTTGGCGCTTGCATTGCGTCTATCTGGAATCTGCCTGTCTTTCAGGGCAGCGTTGGCTTCCCCATTTCACTCGTGCCTGCTCATCCCGGTGTTGTTCACTACGACGCAGACAACCTCGCCGCGCTTGGTCGTTAAACGGTTGGGCGGACAATGCATCTCGTTGCTCATCTCAAGCGCAACGTTGCGCGAGACTTTGGATGCTTCACGGCCAATCCTGCGCTTGGACTGCTGTTGGCAGGCCGCCGTGCCCGTTGTGTCCTGGATGAGAGTCGCTCTGCGCCAAAACAAATGTGTTGCATTTGGCAAACGCCATGAAGCCGGCTGCTAGTTGGAATATCGTGTTCCGTTTGATTTCAGTTGCCTTTGGCATTTGATTTGGGGACGGTTGTTCAGGTGATGGTTACGCCAAATCGCCTTTTCACGCAGTCTAATTTGCGCATACGGTCTTGAAGCCGGCCTCGTACGCAGTACTGGCCGGTACCTCCTTCCAAAGACCCTCTCTTTCTACGGAGAAGGTAGTCTTGCCCATTGCCATCGGTTCACGATAGGTTTCAAGCGAAAGCACACGGGTCAAACCATGTTCGCAGTCGTAGGCAACCCGAGAGCGGCGGGACAACTCGCTGCCTTCATCGTGCTCTTTGAGGTCTGTCAGTTCCCAGACCAAACGACTTGAACCGGCCTGAACGATGGTGACGGAATCAATGTAGAAAGTGCCCTCGTCGGTCTGCCCCATCTCGACCCAACCGGCGTAGCTGCTGCTGGCAAGCATGAGGAGGGAAAGTAACTGCAAATACAGTCTCTTCATCTCAGTTGTCTTCGCCGGTAGCGTGAATGAATGGAAGCCAAGGCAGTTTCACAGGGTATCGAAGTGGTTGCAATTACTTGGCACCGCTCAATGTGTCGGTGCCGAGCTGGTCCTGGAATGGATTGTTTATATAGATTTTAAGCAGATCTCCTTGGGCGAGGCTTTGCCCAGCGGGAATCCTGTGTCCATGCGGACAAACAGCACTGTGTGGTGAAGGTTGACGACAACTTTCGTCCATTCGGCATGCTGGTCAACGGTCATTTGCCAATGACTGGAGTTGGCCCTAACGTGGGTGCTCACTTTGACGAAATACGCACAACATAGCTGCCTGTCGATACCTGCTTTCCAACTACAGCTTTGGAGTAGTCAGATCACAAATCTCTAAGACCGCAGTCGCGGCAAAAGCGAATCCCGCGAACAGCTCTTTTCAGGCAATACAGCGGACTTCCAGTAACGGGCTATTTGTGACGGTCAAATAACGCTGCATTGCCGGACTGGGATTTTCTCCATTGCTGACCTTCATTTTTCGAGCCTCCCTCCACAATCGCGCCCGGACGCGCTTTTCCATCTTCACCAACACCTTGCCCCAAAAAGGAATAAGGGCGGCAACACAAGTCGATTCAGGTGATTCAAGCCCTCTTGGCATCCCTGCGGAGCACTTCCTCAGCATGTTGAAGATGCGCATCCGACAGTTCACGCCATCGATCCGTTCCGGGACTAGCCAGCCATGCCTACCAGCCCGACTCGGTTACGGGTTCCGCCCTGCCTCGATTAAACAACGTCAGAGCTGCCGCTTGTGTCAGTGCGGAGTCTTGCAATAACTCGCGAAGTCGAGGATTGTTCTGATGATTATCTGGTGCCATGCAAGCCATCATAGTGACTGCCACTGTACATGGAATTCCATTTACGAAGAGACAACGGCGTCGGCAAATAGTTGCTCGAATACCCGATGATGTTGATCGTGGCGGACCGGTCCAATTGCCGCCCAGGGCAAACTGGTTTCAATCAAACACACGCCCTGACATTGGCCACCGAATTAGCCCCCCC
>JAYVEE010000057.1:0-2018 GCA_043749005.1 Polaromonas sp.
CCGCTTCGGTTTTATATCCAGAATATTGTCCAGTCTGGCCAGCACGCCATCGGTGGTGTCACCGTCAATGCCCCGATTGACAATGTCCTGATCCGCAAACATTTCCCGCCACTCGGCACCGTCGGTCAGCGAATCCCCAACCATCACTACCTGCGCCTCACGAGAAAAAGTATGGAAAAAGGAGCTTCGCTCATGCCAGTACGACGAGCGCCCCGGCTCGAAAGCTGGCGCAGCATTAGCCTGCATCACGGCACACGTGCACACCAGCACGGAAATCAGCATATTGACAAGAGACAGCCTGACAGTTCGCGCTTTCATGTCCCTATTGTTGCTGATCGGCCGCCGAACGGTTCTGGTCGCTTTTGGAGTTGCCCCGATTTGACGGACACCTTATTGCTAAGTCAAGAAGGAGTCAGCAATGCCAAGAAAGTACAACCCCAAGCCGCCATACCCGGCGCAATTTCGCCAGCAAATAATCGAGCTGGTGGCCGCTGGGCGCAGGCCCAGCGAATTAGCCAAGGAGTTTGGCAGCCATGAAACCAGCATCCTGAGCTGGATTCGAGCCAGCAAAGCCAGTGAGGCGTCGGCATCCGCCGCAGTGCAGCAGTCAGCGCCGCTAAACGCAGCCGAGCGCCAAGAGTTAATAGAGCTGCGCCGCAAGCTTCGCCAAGTTCAACAAAAGCGCGACATACTTGCAAAGGCTACGGCCTGGTTTGCAGGAAAAAGTGAACAGACGCCCACAGCGTTTACACGCTGATTGCTGCCAACCAGGCCGAACTACCCGTCCACGCCATGTGCAAACACCTCAAAGTCTCGGCCAGCGGTTTCTACGACTGGTATGGCCGCGTGCCAAGCAAACGTGCTGCCGCCAACGTCACGCTATTGGCGCAGATTGAAGCGACTCATGTCAAGAGTGACGCCACTTACGGAATGCCGCGCATCCGCGCGGAGTTGGCTGATCAAGGCGTTGTGGCCAGCCGCAAACGCATTGCCAGCGTCATGAGGCTAGCCAGCATCCGCGGTGTCAGCCGCAGGCGTGGCTACGTGGTCACCACGACCCGTGACAAGCATCAAAGGCCAGCTCCCGACTTTGTCAAACGTCAGTTTGTCGCCACGGATGTCAATCAGCTTTGGGTGGCAGATATGACCTACGTGCCGACCTGGGCGGGTTTCCTGTATTTGGCGGTGGTCACGGACGTGTACAGCCGCAAGGTGGTGGGCTGGGCGTTTGGTGTGAACATGACGGCTGATTTGGTGATTGCCGCTTTGAACATGGCGTTGCTTACGCGCAAACCTGAATCGGTGATTCATCACAGTGATCAAGGTAGCCAGTACACCAGTGTGGCGTTTGGCAAGCGCTGCAAAGAAATGGGCGTACGCCCGAGCATGGGAACCGTGGGCGTTGCTTATGACAACGCCATGGCAGAAAGCTTCTTTGCGACATTGGAATGCGAACTCATTGACCGGCGTAATTGGAAGACGCACACCGAGGCACGACTGGCAATCTTCACCTGGATTGAGGCCTGGTACAACCCGCACAGGCGCCATTCAAACTTGGGTCAAATATCACCAATTAACTTTGAAAGGCTCAATGTACAAAACAAAGAAGATGCAAAAACACAAAAACCAGCAAGCTCTGTACATAACTCAGAGCCTGTGCAAACCGAGATGTCAATTGACTGCGACCATCAAGTCAATTTGATTGAAAATACTCAAGGAGTCAAGAACCCCTAAACAGTCCGTAGAAGCGGGACAAGTCCAAAAATTTGGACGTACCTCCAGCCATGCCCTACAGACCTATTGAAACCAAAAACAACACCGCTTGGCAAAGAGCCAGAGCAGCCGCTGATTTAGGCGATTTGCACGCTCATGATTTGCGACACACCGTCGCTACTCCCTTAGGGGAAGCAGGCGCAGCACAGCAAACGATTTCAGATATCTTGTGGCACAGCAAGAGAGGAATGACGGCACATTACACGCTTGCGCAGCTCCGAGAATTGCACGAAGCCTTGGAGAAA
>JAYVEE010000058.1:0-6971 GCA_043749005.1 Polaromonas sp.
GCGAGAACAACAAGGAAGTGCTCTCATTGAAAGCAAGTTGCATCCTTGATATATCTGCCCAAACCCAACCAACCTCACTTTAACCAACGACTTTATGAAAAATCCCACTAAAAAAGACATCGCTGAAGGCCGTGTGCATCAGGTGGCCGCTCTGCGCACCCCTACCGATTTAAAAGCTGCTGCAACCAAGGATATTGCTGCCGCGATGAACGGCATCCTAGCTGACGTTTTTGCTTTGTACCTGAAGACCAAAAACTTTCACTGGCACATGTCAGGTCCCCACTTTCGTGACTACCACGTCATGCTGGATGAACAAGCCACGCAGATTTATGAGATGACCGACCCGATCGCGGAGCGCATCCGCAAGGTGGGGGGCAACACGCTGCGCTCAATTGGTCACATTGCCCGAACCCAACGTATTCTGGACAACGATGCGGAGTATGTTGAACCGTCTGACATGCTTGGAGAATTGTGTGACGACAATAAAACTCTGGTTTCGCGGCTGCGTGAAGCGCACGGCGTGTGTGAAGAACACGATGACATTGCCACGACAAGCCTGATCGAGGTCTATATCGATGAGACTGAACGCCGCACTTGGTTCCTGTTTGAAGCCAGCCGCCCGCAGGACACAACTGGACATTGAACCTTTCGTCAGATTTTCACTTAAGAGTGATTTAATTTGTATAAAGAAGGATGCGGCTTGGGTGGGTCAGACACAGATATCTTGGTGAAAATTCATCTTTGGATAATTTGAAGATTCGTGCATTGTGAGCATGTTGAAGCTCATACACGTTATACCGACCCAAGCACTGGATTCAATTCCTATCTGAGGTATGCACAGCGTTAAACTTAAAATGCTGGTAGCTTACTGAAACTCACACGCCCGAGGGCCTTGATAGCGGTATCCCTTGTGACAATGGTAACTAAGCCAACATTATTCGCGGCAGGTTTTGGGACCGAATAGTTATAAGAAACCACCGCTCTGTGCGCGCCTGATTTGCCACCTTATCTACGGGGCAAAGTAAATATGCAATGGTGCTTGTGCGGCCTTGGCACGTTTCAGCCACCAGCTGGATACCTGGCTTTAAGTCTTTAAGACTTAATCGGAGGCTGAGCCCAATTGCTCCACCAATTGCTCGATTGTGTGTGCAGAGCAGCAGCTTGTGCCTTCACCGCCAGGCGCTGCAGCTTTAGATCTACTGAGGTTACGTTTAAAAGTGTCAGTGCAGTGCGCTAGATAACACTGTGGCTGACATCACGTCGTTAAATTCCTTTGCGGGCTTGTGAAACGCAAAGTGCGGCACACTATGGATATGAATATTTCACATGCGTTGCACCGGCTTGAATCACTTCCTTTGTCACTCATTTTTGCACCGCTTAACAGCACAAGCACCGGACTGTTTTTACGGTGACGTGCAGACCGACGCTCTCCAACGTATGAAAATCCTCCCAAACTAGCCGGCGATGTTAGCTACTGTTACAGACAATCACTGGATAACACTACACGGGCTGGTGGTAATGCTGGGGCTTACCGTCTTCGCAATTGCATCCCACACACGCCGGCAACGACGACATCCTTCCGCCACCATCGCGTGGATCATTTCACTGGCGTTATTGCCCTATCTGGCCCTACCACTTTATCTCCTAGTTGGCACGCGGAAAAATTTGACTCAAGTACCGTCCCGAATGATGAGATTGCCGCCTGCAAAACTACCCCACAGCAACGATCCCGCAAATATATTTCAAGACTTGGCATTCGCAATGGATCTGCCACCGGTCATGTCCCATGACCAGCTCGTGATTCATGAGGATGGACAGGCCGCTTTGCAAAGCCTCAGATCAGTCATTGATGGGGCTGCGCGGACCTTGGACGTGTGTACCTTTCTCATTGGTAAGGATATCCTGGGTGATGAAGTGATTGAATCTCTGACCAGAAAAGCTCAGGAGGGTGTCCGGGTGCGGCTCTTGATTGATGGGCTGGGCATTTATCTGGGAGGCAAACTTCATCTGCGGAAATTGTCGGCAGCGGGCGTGCGTGTGCAATTATTTGCTTCTCCGCTACGATCCCCGATGAAAGGACATGTCAATCTACGAAACCACCGAAAAATGGTCATTGCTGATCAGCAAAAAACATGGACCGGGGGCCGCAACCTGGCAGCAGAGTATTTTGTAGGCGATGCGGCTTCACGCCCTCCAAAAACCGCATGGATTGACTTAAGTTTTGACTTTGGCGGGGAATTGGCGTGCCAGTGTCACAGGCAGTTTGAGCAGGATTGGCAATTAGCGACCCGATCCCTGAAAGAAACCATATGCCAGCCGGTAGCCGTTGCTCGCCCTTTTAGTAAGCAAGGGGCGCAATTCATTCCAAGTGGCCCCGACCAACTTGACGACACCGTCTATTCACTGCTGATTGCCAGTTGTTTTAACGCTAAAAAAAGAATTGTTGCTACTACCCCGTACTTTGTACCAGATGCTATTTTTTTAATGGCGCTCACACTCGCTGCGCGACGCGGCGTTGAAGTCGATCTGTTACTGCCTCGCCGATCGAATCACAGACTGGCAGATATAGCCCGCCACGCAGCATTGCGTGAAATGTCTGCCGCTGGCGCTCGAGTCTGGATGCTGCCAGGAATGATTCATGCAAAGGCAATTGTTGTTGACGATGAGTTGGCGCTGACGGGATCTGCAAATCTCGACGAGCGCAGTTTCTTCCTGAATTACGAGCTGATGATCGCTTTTTATGATCCCGCAGACGTCAAGCTTTTCGGCAGGTGGATTGAATCCAACAGGAAACTTGCAATACCTTATGCAGCTCAGCCTCCGAATGTCTTTCGCGAATTTGTGGAAGGATTGGTAAGGTGGATTGCCTTCCAACTCTGATTGGAAAAAACCCGGCAAGTGTGAGCCGGATTAAGCGTCCTCAATCAAACCGCATCGGTTATTCTTCAAAAAGTTTAATGCGTGGTCGATAGTGTCGACAGCAAACGATCACGAGAATTCGGCGAGGATTTTTTTGATCACTTGATTTCAGTAATTACCAATGCAACGTGTTTGCATCCTGTTTTGAAATTCGATTAACGCGCCCGTAATATTGGCTTTCGAGGTGAGCGGGCCCGTCATGAACGAGCCATGAAAAGAATGTTGCGGAGAAGTCGAAGAATTGTTGGCTTGAGCAGATCGTGGCATTCATCCCCGACGGACCATCAAAGCCAATAAATGACGGGGAGCGCCGAACACTGATGACCATACGCATCCCGATCCATCACTTCGCCAGCTCGATCCGCATCGCCTCGATCACAACCTTGTAATCCGTCTTGCCAAAAATAGCACTGCCAGCCACAAAAGTGTCTGCGCCCGCAGCAGCCACTCGTGCAATATTGTCGGTTTTAATACCGCCATCGACCTCAAGCCGAATGTCTTTGCCCGATGCATCAATCCGATGGCGTACCTCTTCAATCTTGCGCAAAGCGCTATCAATAAATGACTGTCCGCCAAAGCCGGGGTTGACGCTCATGATCAAAATCAAATCAATGTCGTCGATCACCCAGTCAAGCACATCCAGTGGTGCGGCAGGATTAAACACCAAGCCAGCCTTGCAGCCTTTGGCTTTGATAGCCTGAATGCTGCGGTGGACGTGGCCGGAGGCGTCAGGGTGAAAGCTGATGAGATCTGCACCCGCATCAGCGAACGCAGCGGCAAGCGCATCGACCGGCTCAACCATCAAATGCACATCAATCGGAACTGCAGTGCCATCAGCTTTTTTGCAATGTGGTTTAAGTGCCTGGCAAATCATCGGGCCAAAGGTGAGGTTGGGCACGTAATGGTTATCCATCACGTCAAAGTGAATCCAGTCAGCGCCTGCCGCAATCACGGCTTTGACTTCATCGCCCAGGCGGGCAAAGTCGGCTGACAGGATGGACGGAGCAAGGCGGTAAATTGGTTTTGTGCGGATCATGGCTTGAATTGTGCAACAACTGATGCCAGTTAACATGGGCTTCAAAACAGCCAAGCCATGCAAAAAAAGCCAAATACCCACTCAAAATACCAATTTAGTTGCGCTGTCGTGGCGCACTATATTCCTCAGCAATCAGCACCCGATGACAGCATCTACGGGTTCGCCTACACCGTCACCATTGCCAACACGGGACAAGTTGCGGCGCAACTCATTTCACGCCACTGGGAAATTGTCGATGCCAATGGTCATGTGGAAGAAGTCAAAGGCTTGGGCGTTGTCGGTCACCAGCCGCTGCTTAAACCCGGGGAATCGTTTCAGTACAGTAGCGGCTCGCGACTGCGCACGCCGACCGGTGCAATGCACGGCACCTACTTTTGTGTGGCTGAAGATGGTGAGCGATTTGAGGCGTTGATCCCGATGTTTGTGCTCGATGCCAGCGGTACTGATGGCAATACGACGCCCACTGACCGCACGCTTCATTAAATGAAAGATCTGCGCACGCTGCTTGCCGATCTGGACCCGCAGGCTGATCTTGCAGCCCGTCATGTCTGGCTGATTGAGCTATTTGACTGGTTGCGCGGCGACGATATCTCGCCCGACGTCAGTCTTTCAAGACTGCAAACTTTTATTGAAACTGTACATTCGCAACCAGAGCTTGAGCAACGCCTGAAAACCTGGTGGCAGGTCTTGCTGCAAACCGTCGACGTCACCACGTTGCTGGCTGATTTTGGATTTGCGCCGCGCACTGCATTTGTCAGCGAGCTGACGAATCGCCTGCGCCGCAAGATTTTGCCAGGCACGCCAGAAACGATTGATGCTGCTGAACTGTTTGCGCTGGTTGCACCATCGCGCTTTGATGCACAGTGGCTTGCCGCCATTTCTGAGGTGCAGATCGATCAGCTGGTCACGCTGCTTTCCAGCAATGTACAGGCCGACACACTGATCTGGCAGCACGCCTTGATGGATGCGTTGACCTATTGCACCGCACAAATCCGCGCAACGGGTTTTGCGCCTGAACTGCGCTTGCGCATGGACCGTGCCAACGACGATGACCGGGCTTTTCACCCCTTGTCAAATGATTTGGCCGAATTGCGGCAAATCTTTTTTGACCCAGCCAAGGGCGATGAGGATTTGAAAGTTGCCATTGCGAAGCTGCGTGCACGGCTGGAAATCTGCAGGCAAGCCGTCAACGGCGTGTACGCCCATTTGAATGACAACGGCATATCGGTGGGCATGGTGTTCATGCTCAGGCAGTTGCGTGAACGTATTGTGCGGGTGCGCGAGTTGCTTGACACCCTGACAGCCAGCAACACTGCGGCAGCCGCGGCACGTCTGCTTGCACGGCGGGCTGCAATCGGACAAGACAGCAAGAGTATCGGCGCATTGATCAGTACCAACTCGACTTTGCTGTCGGCCAAAATGGCCGAGCGCAGCGCCGAAACAGGTGAGCATTACATTACCCGGGACCGGACTGAATACAAACAAATGCTGGGCAAGGCGATGGGCGGCGGCGCAGTAACGGCACTGACCACGGGTTTGAAATTTGCAGTGTTGGCTTTGGGCTTATCGGCTTTCTGGAATGGCTTTGCATCAGGCTTTATGTATGCGGCGAGTTTTATATTGATTCAGCTGCTGCACCTCACGCTGGCTACCAAGCAGCCCGCCATGACCGCCCCGGCCATGGCGGCTAAGCTCACCGAGATTGGCTCGGGCAGTGCCATTGAAGATTTTGTTGATGAGGTCACGCACCTGGTGCGTTCTCAGGTTGCGGCCGTGTTGGGCAATGTGTTCATGGTTGTGCCAGCGGTATTGCTGTTGAACGTGCTGATAATTTTGCTGTCAGGCACATCCATGATCAGCCCAAAGCAGGCGCTGCATGTACTGGACACGCTGACACTGCTGGGGCCAACGCTGCTTTGGGCTGCATTTACCGGACTGATTCTTTTTGTGTCCAGCATGGTGGCGGGCTGGTTTGAAAACTGGTTCGTGCTGCACCGGCTTGACTCAGCAATTGCCCACAACCCACGCTTTACCAGCACCCTGGGCACAGCGCGCGCTGCACGCTGGTCAAACTTTATGCGGAAGAATATTTCAGGCTTTGCGTCGAATATTTCACTAGGCTTTATGTTGGGCTTGATTCCTGCATTTACCGGGTTTTTTGGCTTTGAGCTGGAAGCACGACACGTGACATTGTCTGCCGGGCAGCTTGCAGCGGCAGGCGCGGCCTTGGGCCTGGATGCTTTCAGACAACCACTGATCTGGTGGTGCATAGCTGCCATTCCGCTGATTGGTGCGCTTAATTTGTCAGTCAGCTTTTACTGTGCGTTTCGTCTGGCGCTGCAGGCACACAATGTCAGCCGCATTGACCGGGCGCGCATCAGCAGTGCCATATGGGCGCGCTGCCGCAGTCAGCCGGGAAGCTTTTTTGTTCCTCGTAACTGATTAGTGTGTAAGTTTCTTTGCAGACAGTTACGACTGTCACGTTGCTCTCCTACAAAAATCTGTGATGAACGCCGGTACTCTATACGGCAACTTTGAAAGGTATGTTTGACTCAGGACCTTTTAAATATCTGGGCAGAATGGATCAAGCCTTCAGCTGGCCTGGCCACTGTGCAGTGGTCAATACTACTGGCACTCGCAGCAGCGGCCGGTCACCTTGTGCAGCGCTATACCGGCTTGCCAAAAGTCATCGGTTATTCGGTCGTTGGTGCCGTTGCGGGCTTTGCCGGCTTCACTGGCGCAGTGTGGCCCCTGCAAGGCGTTGGGCTTTTTTTGCTGGAGCTGGGCGTGGCAGTGGTGCTGTTTGAAGCCGGTGGACGCATACCGCTGCGCTGGTTTAAACACAACCCGATGGTGCTGGTGCAAAGCCTGCTTGAGTCGGGGCTAACGCTATTTGCTGTGTATTACGCCATGCAGTGGATGGGCGTGCGTGATGCTGTGGCCCAGCCGCTGGCGATGCTGGCCATGGCAGCATCGCCGGCTGTGCTGGCACGGGTATTGATAGACACCCGTGCAT
>JAYVEE010000059.1:0-2011 GCA_043749005.1 Polaromonas sp.
AAAGGTGGGATCGGGCTGGAAAATTTATGACATGAATGTGCTGGGTGTCTGGCTGGTCGAAACTTATCGCACCCAGTTCGCGCAGGAGATTAGCGCCAAGGGTATTGATGGCCTGATTGCGTCACTTTCAGAGCGCAACAAAAGCAATAACGCCAGAAAGTCCTGAGCGACTGATTGTGTTGACTTTGCCCGCCGTCGTCACTTACGCTCAAGCGCTTGATACCGCGCGTCTTTTGAAGGCGAAGGTCACTTCAGACGCTGCGGGCGTGGTGCTCGATGCCAGTGCGTTAACGCAGTTTGATTCATCTGCTCTTGCTGTTTTGTTGACGTGCAGGCGTGATGCATTGGCTGCTGGCAAGAGCTTTGCGGTCATCGGGTTGCCAGCCAAGCTTGGCCAACTGGCTGGTTTATATGGCGTCGCTGAATTGATTCCGGCAGCGGCTTAAAGTGGGTTTTACACTTGCCCGGCCTGGTCATATCTGCAATCGTAGCAACCGCAGCGGGATGAACCCGTAAAATAGTGGGTCCATGCGAGCTATTTCATTCAAATCAGTTTTCAAAACCTATCCCATCAAACGCGGTCAACCAGGCGCATCAGTGACCGCGCTGGATAACGTTAGTTTTGACATCCAGCAAGGCGAGTTTTTCGGTTTGCTTGGGCCAAACGGAGCAGGTAAAACATCTCTCATCAGCATTTTGGCAGGCCTGTCGCGCGCCAGCAGTGGCAGCGTGTTGGTTCATGGCAAGGATGTGCTGACTGACTATGCCGTTACCCGCCGCACATTGGGCGTGGTGCCGCAAGAGCTAGTGTTTGACCCGTTTTTCAGCGTGCGTGAAGCATTGCGCATCCAGTCGGGTTACTTTGGTATCAAAAATAATGATGCCTGGATTGATGAGCTGCTGACCAGTCTTGGATTGGCAGACAAGGCGAACGCCAACATGCGCCAACTTTCAGGCGGCATGAAGCGTCGCGTGTTGGTGGCTCAAGCGCTTGTTCACAAGCCGCAAGTTATTGTGCTCGATGAGCCCACCGCAGGCGTTGACGTCGAGCTGCGCCAAACACTCTGGCAGTTCATCGCCAAGCTTAACAAGCAAGGCAGTACTGTGCTGTTGACAACCCATTACCTCGAGGAGGCAGAGGCACTTTGCAGCCGCATCGCCATGCTTAAACAGGGCAAGGTGGTGGCATTGGCCAATACCTCCGAGTTGCTCAAGGCTGCATCCTCAAATGTGTTGCGCTTTAAAATTGATAGCGAGCTACCCAAGGATTTGGCTCAGAAGGCCCGCATCACGGGCCGCATTGTGCAGTTTCCCGCGCACAACGCCAATGAGATAGAACAGTATTTGGCCGCCATTCGTCAGGCAGGCCTGGTGGCTGAAGATGTGGAGATTCGCAAGGCTGATCTGGAAGACGTTTTCCTGGATGTGATGTCGGATAAAAATAGTGTTTCAGCATGAACGGGATGCAAACACTGTTGTACAAGGAAACTTTGCGTTTCTGGAAGGTTGGCTTTCAGACCGTAGGCGCCCCCGTGCTGACAGCGGTGATGTACATGCTGATTTTTGGCCATGTGCTCGACGGGCGGGTTTTGGTTTACGGTACCGTTAATTACGCCGCCTTTCTGGTGCCTGGTCTGGTGATGATGAGCGTGCTTCAAAACGCTTTTGCCAACAGTTCGTCGTCACTGATTCAAAGCAAAATTATGGGCAGTCTGGTGTTTGTGCTCTTGAGCCCGCTGTCGCACTGGCACTGGTTTTTTGCCTATGTGGGCGCTTCGGTGGCACGCGGTTTGCTGGTGGGTACCGGCGTCTTTATCGTCACGGTCTATTTTGGTCGGCCAGAGTTTGTGTACCCGCTGTGGATTGTGCTGTTTGCCGTATTGGGCGCTGCCACGCTCGGTGCGCTGGGCGTGATTGCCGGGCTATGGTCAGACAAGTTTGACCAGATGGCGGCGTTTCAAAACTTTGTCATCATGCCGATGACATTTTTAAGCGGCGTGTTTTATTCGAT
>JAYVEE010000060.1:0-2003 GCA_043749005.1 Polaromonas sp.
CAGGAACCCACCAAAGCTTTCAAGCCAACTCAAGAGGTTGAGTATTTTTGAAAGTGGTAGGAATCCTCGCTCTTTAGGGCGCGGAGGATGTCAATGCCATCTTCAGCGTGTTTGCCTACGTAGGGCCGGTGCTGCAGGCCTTGAACGCCATGGGCGCCACGCAACTGTCGGTGGTGTTGGCTATTTTCGGCCTGGCGGGTATTGCAGGAACGCTGCTAGGCGGCTGGGCCACTGACCGCTTTGGTTCATTGCGCACAATAGGCGTGCAACTGGCCGTACTGATCAGCATGATGTGCCTGCTACCGCTTGCCCAAGGCCACTTGCCGGCAACCGTAGCCATACTGGTGGTGTGGGGCATTGCAGGCTTTGGCATGACAGCCCCTCAGCAAAGCCGCCTGCTCAGTTTGTCGCCTACGCAAGCGCCGCTGCTACTGAGTATGAACAGCTCCATGCTCTACCTGGGCACGGCGTTGGGGGCAGTTATCAGTGGGGCTTTGATCCAGTCTGTCGGCTTTGCTCATCTCGGCTGGGTAGGCGCACCGTTTGGCCTGGCAGCGCTGCTGACGCTGACGTTTGACCGAACGCCAGTGGTCATCGCCTGGCCACAAACCAGCTAAACATGGCGATGGGTGGTCTTGGCCCTGCCAGGCCCCTTGGGCAAACTGTCAGCCCGCTCATGCAGCGCTTCAATAATGTGGCAAGTTGTATCCAGTCCATCGCAACGGTCACGTAAGGCTTTGAGGTCTTTCTCTAGCGTCTTCAGCTCAGTCTGTCGCGCCCGTACATGTGCCAAATGTGCGTCTAGCGCGGTGCGTGCTGTCGCGCAATCGGCCTTAATATTCAGGTTAAGACTGAGCAGCGTACGCACTTCGTCAAGCGACATATCCAGCGCCCGGCACGACCTGATAAAGCGCAATTGGTGTAAATCCCGCTCGCTATACAGCCGATAACTATTTTCACCCCGCAGGCCAGGCGCCAGCAACTTTTCCTTTTCATAAAAACGTATGTTCGGTGCGCTGACGCCGCTTTGGCGTGCAGCATCGCCAATCCGATACGAAGCAGAATTAGTCGTGGCGGTCTTGGTGTTCATGGCGATGATGGGAATCCGGGTAGTGCGCATGACTGTGACTCAATGCTTCATGCGTGTGGTCGTGACTATGCCTGCCGGCAAATGCCGGAATGTGGCTGTGTGCATGGTGCGCGTCCAGCTCTGCATGTGAATGCTCATGTAAGTGCACCATCGGCACATGCTGATGCAGGTGCCCATGGTGTTCCGTCAAGTGCAGCCAGATGCCAAATGCCATCAAGGCGGCTGCAAGCAGTAACTGCCAGGTCATGGAATCACCGAGAAAAATAACCGACAGTGCGGCACCCACAAATGGCGCTGTTGAAAAATAAGCACCTGCACGGGCGGTGCCCAAATGCCGTAGTGCGATTACAAAGAAGGTCAGACTCACGCCATACGCGAACAAACCTGTAACGAGCGCAAGTGCCAAGGTTTTTTCAGCCGGGAGCACCGACCCCAGCGCAAATGCAATTGTCAAATTGCTGGCTCCAGCGCTCAAGCCTTTTACGCAGGCGATCCAGGATGCATCAGCCAACGCCACCTTGCGCGTAAAGTTGTTGTCCAATGCCCAAAACAGGCACGCCAAAAGTACTGCAAATGCTGGCCAGAACAGATCTATGCCACTTGCACCCCTGGTTGCTCCGTGCAAGGGCCAACTCAGCAACACCGCACCAGCAACGATTGCGCACATCCCCCAGGCTATTCGTTTGTCAAAATTTTCCTTGAACACAAACCATGCCAGCAATGCCGTCAATACAGCTTCAGCATTCAAGAGCAAAGACGCTTTGCTGGCAGGCATTGCTGACAAGCCCCACATCAGCAGTACCGGTGCAATGCCACCGCCACAAATGATGGCTGCGCACAGCCACTTCCACTCGCCGGTATTTAAGGGAGGCCATCGCACCCCTTCTCGACCGCTTTTGATGAGACGGTAGAT
>JAYVEE010000061.1:0-2003 GCA_043749005.1 Polaromonas sp.
ATACCCATGGTGGCGCAAGGCCAGATCGTTGACGAAGCACCTGACACCGGCTTTTACCAAGCCCCCACCCTGCTGCGCGACGTGCCGGTGATGCACCGCCTGGCGCAAGAAGAAGTCTTTGGGCCAGTCCTCTGTGCAATGCCCTTCAAAGACGAAGCCCATGCAATTGAATTAGCCAACGCCACCTCGTTCGGCCTGGTCGCAGGCGTGTGGACGCAAGACGGCTCACGCCAGTTCCGCATGGCAAAAAAAGTCCGCGCAGGTCAGGTTTTTATTAATAGCTACGGTGCAGGTGCTGGAATTGAATTGCCGTTTGGCGGTGTGAAGTCATCTGGGTATGGGCGGGAGAAAGGGTTTGAGGCTTTGCTTGGGTTTACTGTGTTGAAGACTGTGGCAGTTAAGCATGGGTAAGTACCGGCAACTCAGTAGAGGTGACGATATGTCAAAAGCCCCAAAAATACCTTAATTTTTACTACTATTTCGCCCTGTAACTCAATAAATCCGGGCGCGAGCAGCTCTTACTTTTATAGCAAACAAAGGAATTACCATGAGACTAAGAAACAAATCTATCATTGTCACCGGCTCGGGCGGCGGCATTGGCGAGGGCATTTCCCGGCGTTTGGCTGCAGAAGGTGCCAGCGTACTCGTCAATGACATCAACCCATCCACGGGCGAGGCGGTGGCGGCTAGCATCGTCAAAGCCGGCGGCGTGGCTTCGTTTTTTCAGGCGGACATGACCAATTCTGAGCAAGTCAAGGCGCTGGTCGATGCCGCCGTCAAACGCCACGGCAAACTTGACGTGATGGTCAACAACGCAGGCTGGACGCACCGCAACCAGCCCGCCCTGGACGTCAGCGAGGACGACTTTGACAAGTGCTATGCCATCAATGTCAAAAGCATTTACTTGAGCACCATTCACGCAGTGCCACATTTCAAAGCAAATGGTGGCGGCTGTTTTATCAACATTGCCTCCACCGCAGGCGTGCGCCCCCGGCCCGGCCTGACCTGGTACAACGGCAGCAAGGGGGCAGTGATCACCACATCCAAGTCTTTGGCCGCCGAGTTGGGACCCGATAACATTCGCGTGAACTGCATTAATCCTGTGTTTAACCCTGAAACAGGTTTGTCGGTTGAATTTGCAGGTGGGCCAATGGACGAGACTCGCTTGGCTAAATTCAGAAGCAGCATTCCGCTGGGGCGCTTTTCAACCGCGCTCGATGTGGCTAACGCGGCGCTGTATCTGGCCAGCGACGAGGCGGCCTTTATTAGCGGCGTGTGTATAGAGGTGGATGGGGCGCGGTGTGTTTGACCCATGCCCTGCTGGTCATTGCCGCATTCACCCAGTGCGGCAAAAGCCATCACGCTGTACGATCAAGGCTTGTTAACGGCTGCGCCCACGCGCCAGCCAAGTCGATGAACTTGCCACTTTTATTCAAAGGCAATGACTTTGCGCAAACCGATATTGCTTCGGCTTTGGCGTAAGCTCACACACTCATGGCCACTCGCATCATACCCATCCGTAATCAACTTTCAGGTCAGCTGTCCAGCAAAATCGTCACTGATTTGACAAGTCAACCGATCCCTGCCACCGGCTTGCTCACCGACACCCTCACCCGTCCGCTGCGCGACCTTCGCATCAGCGTGACTGACCGCTGCAACTTCAGGTGCAGCTATTGCATGCCGAGCGAAGTGTTCAATAAAAACTATGCGTTTTTGCCGCAAACAGCGTTGCTGAGTTTTGAAGAGATTGCGCGGCTGGCCCGGATTTTTGTCGCGCATGGGGTGGAAAAAATTCGCCTGACAGGCGGCGAGCCGCTGCTACGTAAAAACCTGGAAGTGCTGATTGAGCTGCTGGCCAGTATGACCACCGTTGCGGGCAAGCCGCTGGACATCACACTGACGACCAACGCCTCGCTGCTGGCCAAAAAGGCGCAATCGTTAAAAGATGCTGGGTTACAGCGTGTCACTGTCAGTCTTGACGCCATGGACGACACCATATTCAG
>JAYVEE010000062.1:0-6803 GCA_043749005.1 Polaromonas sp.
CCGCATGGCAGGGTTTTTCGCACACTGCCGAGATTGCCGAGCGTCAAGAGCTATCGGTATTTTGTGAGGAGAATCGTCAGTGGCTCGATGACTACGCGCTGTTCATGACGCTTGATGGCATGTATGGAGGCACGTGGAACCACTGGCCAGCCGAGTATGCCCAACGCGCACCCGGCGCAATTGAACGTTTGCGGCAGCAACAGCCTCAAGACATTGAGTTCTGGTGCTTTGTGCAGTGGCAGTTTATGGCGCAATGGCAAGGCCTGCGCAAATATGCCCATAGCCGCGGCATCCAGATTTTAGGAGATGCTCCTATTTTTATAGCTCATCATTCTTCTGATGTCTGGGCAAACACAGGTCAGTACCTGCTCAATTCGGATGGAGAGCCAACGGTGGTGGCCGGCGTGCCACCGGACTACTTCAGTGCGACCGGTCAGCGCTGGGGCAATCCCTTGTACGACTGGGTCGCCATGAAATCTGATGGTTACGCCTGGTGGCGTTCGCGTCTGGCTCACCAGCTCAAATGCGTCGATTTGTTGCGTCTGGATCACTTTCGCGGCTTTGAGGCCTACTGGGAAGTTCCAGCGAGTGAAGACACTGCGGTGATTGGGCAATGGCGTGACGGGCCACGGGAAGACTTTTTTAATGCCTTGATTCAGGCACTTGGCCCGCTGCCCCTGGTTGCAGAAGATCTTGGCCTGATTACCCAGGAAGTGACCGACCTGCGCCTTAAGTACGGTTTTCCCGGCATGAAAATACTCCAGTTTGCGTTTGGTGATGATCCCGGCAATCCCTATCTGCCGCACAACTACCAGCACCAAACCGTGGCATACACTGGAACTCATGACAACGACACCGCTGTGGGCTGGTGGCAAGACCTTGATCGGCCTCAACGCGAAGCGGTGTTGCGCTATCTTGGTCCTGACGCTCAAACCGCAATCCACTGGGCAATGATTCGCTGCCTGTCTCAATCTGTAGCGCGCACGGTCATCCATCCTTTTGCCGATGTTCTGGGGCTTGATGGACGCCACCGAATGAACATTCCCGGGCAGGCCCAAGGCTGCTGGGAGTGGCGTTTCGAATGGAGTCAGGTGGCTGATGCCGCCGCCGCCCAGCTGGCTCAAATCACCCATGCCCACGGCCGCGGTGTTCAATGATGTTCATCAACCCACCATCGGCCTAACCGCCCGCGTTCATCATGGAAACCAACAACCCACTCCAACTTGCGCGTAAAACCATAGGCCTTGTGCTGGCTGGCGGGCGCGGCTCCCGTTTGCAGCACCTCACTGACCGGCGTACCAAACCAGCGGTGTACTTTGGGGGGAAATTTCGTATCATCGACTTTGCGCTTTCAAACTGCATGAACTCTGGCGTTCGACGTATTGGTGTGTTGACCCAGTACAAATCACATAGCCTGCTGCGTCACCTGCAGCGGGGCTGGTCATTTTTGCGCAGTGAGTTCAACGAGTTCATAGACTTGTTGCCCGCGCAACAGCGTATCGATGAGAACTCCTGGTACCGCGGCACAGCTGATGCGGTCTATCAAAACCTGGATATATTGCTCGCGCACCAGCCCTCTTACATCCTGGTTCTTGCAGGCGACCATATTTACAAAATGGACTACGCCAAGCTGATTGCCGACCACGTTGCCCTGGGGGCCCGGTGTACCGTAGCCTGCATCGAAGTGCCTCTGGGTGAAGCCAGCGCCTTTGGCGTGATGGCCGTCGATGCGCATCGGCGCATTCTTGCCTTTGTTGAAAAGCCAGAGCACCCCCCTTGCATGCCAGGTAAACCAGACTCAGCCCTTGCCAGTATGGGGATTTATGTCTTTGATGCCGACTATCTTTACAAAGCACTGCAGGCCGATTCTTTGAAGTCTGACTCCAGTCACGACTTCGGCAAAGACCTGATTCCTGCGATGGTGGCGTTAGGCCATGCCGTGGCGCATCCTTTTGAGATGTCGTGTGTGCGCAGCAATCCGAAGGCCGTCGCATACTGGCGGGATGTTGGAACCGTCGATGCCTATTGGCAAGCCAATCTTGATTTGACAGACCCGCTGCCTGAACTCGACATGTACGACCGCGAATGGCCCATCTGGACATACCAGGAACAGCTCCCGCCGGCCAAGTATGTCTACGACGATAAAGACCGGCGCGGCATGTCGGTGGATTCGCTGGTATCAGGCGGGTGCATTATTTCAGGTGCCCATGTGCGCCGTTCGGTGTTGTTTTCAAGCGTACGCGTACATTCTTTCAGCACTGTTGAAGAAGCTGTTTTGCTGCCCCAGGTCGATGTAGGCAGCAACTGCCATTTGCGCCGCGTTGTCATTGACAACGGTTGCAAAATTCCCGCGGGTATGCGCATTGGCTTCGACGCGATTGAAGATGCGCGGCGTTTTTACCGCACCGAGCGCGGCGTGGTGCTTGTCACACTTGAGATGTTGCGGGCGCTTGAGGCCAACCCGGTTTTAACCACTTAGACATGAAGGTACTCTTCGTTTGCGCCGAGCTTTTCCCCCTGCTGAAAACTGGAGGACTGGCTGATGTGAGTGCGGCTTTGCCCCCGGCCCTGCGCAAGGCCGGATGCGATGTGCGCTTGTTGTTACCGGCCTACCCAGCGCTTAAGACGGCGCTCACACGCACCGCAAACCATCAACTTTTGCAGCTGCCTCAAGCCGGCTCACTTGGGCCTCAGCTGAGTGAACCCCTTGCCAGCAAACCTTCCAGCGTGCTGTTTGGGCATTTTAAAGACAGCGGTCTGCCCACCTACCTGGTTGATGCGCCGACTCTTTACAACCGTGAGGGCAACCCTTACCTTGATCCAAAGGGTCAGGCCTGGTCTGACAACGCTGTGCGTTTTGCTTTGCTCGGGTGGGCTGCAGCTTGTCTGGGTCAGGGCTTGGACGACAGCTGGCAGCCTGACATCGTTCATTGCCACGACTGGCATACGGGGCTGGCTCCAGTCTACCTGCGCGAACTGGCTGCAAGCCAGCCACCTAAGGCAGCCACTGTTTTTACGATTCATAACCTGGCCTACCAAGGGCTCTTTCCAGCCGATGTGTTTGCCCAGCTAGGGCTGCCGCCCGACCTGTTTGGTCTTGACGGCCTTGAGTTTTACGGCCAGGTTTCTTTCATGAAGGCCGCCCTGCAATTTGCCCAAACCATCACCACCGTCAGCCCAGGCTATGCCCGGGAAATACTGACGCCCGAACAAGGCATGGGGCTGGACGGGTTGCTGCGCAGCCGTGCCGACGTGCTCAACGGCATCCTCAACGGGGTGGACTACCACGTCTGGAGCCCAAGCCATGACACTGTCTTGACGCAGCCCTACGATGTTCAAGACCTGGACAAGAAAGCCTATGCCAAGGCGCAACTTCAGGCCAAGCTCGAGTTGCAACTGCGCCCTGATGCGTTGGTGTTTGGTGTGGTCAGCCGTTTGAGCGAGCAAAAGGGCTTGCATCTGGTGCAAGCCCTGGTTGACGAAATTGTCGCGGGCGGTGGGCAATTGGCTGTTTTGGGTGGTGGCGACGCAGACTTGGAGCAGGCTTTTTTACTTGCAGCCATCAGGCACCCAGGACAGGTGGCCGTGCGCATTGGTTACCACGAAGAGCTTGGGCACGCCATCATTGCCGGAAGCGACGTCATTTTGGTGCCGTCCAGGTTTGAACCGTGTGGGCTCACGCAGCTTTATGGAATGCGCTATGGCACCTTGCCGCTGGTACACCGGGTGGGCGGCCTGGCCGACACGGTGGTCGATTGCACGCCAGATCATCTGGGCGACGGTACAGCTTGCGGCTTCGTTTTTGACGATTTCAGCGTGACAGGTTTGCAATCAGCACTGGCGCTCGCATTTTCCTTAAAGCAGCAACTGCTGCTTTGGGAATCCGCCCAGAAAAACGCCATGAAGTTGCGTTTTGACTGGGACATTGCCGCTCAAAGCTACCTGGCGCTCTACCGCAAGCTGAAACCTTCTGTTTAGCCAACCTGAGCTTGCAAATTGCTAACCGTCCTGTGGCTTTAAAACCCGTTTGCCGCATTCTTTGAAAGTATTGACTCTCTATGCACCACGACAGCACGATTGACAATGAACCACCTGACAATTCGGTCGAGGGGATTCGCCGCTCCATTGCCAACCGGCTGATGTATTCGGTGGGCAAAGACCTTCGCTCGGCCACCCAGCGAGACTGGATGTTTGCCGTTTTTCACACCGTCCGTGACCGTGTCATGAAGCGCTGGCGCGAGACACTCAAGCAGTCCCAGGATCAGGATGCCAAGCGGGTGTATTACCTTTCCATGGAGTTTCTTACCGGGCGCGCGCTGGTCAATGCCCTGCTGGCCACCGACGTTTACGATGCCGTCAAACAAGCCTGTTCACAATTGGGCGCAGACTTTGACGCGCTGATCGATGTCGAGCCCGATGCCGCTTTGGGCAATGGCGGTCTGGGCCGGCTGGCGGCCTGCTTTCTGGACTCCATCGCTACTGTGGGACTGCCTGGCATTGGTTATGGCATCCGCTACGAGTACGGCATGTTTCGCCAGCGCATTGTTGACGGCCGCCAGATTGAGGAGCCTGATTACTGGCTGGTCAACGGCAACCCCTGGGAGTTCATGCGCCCGGAGCTGAGTTACGTCGTGCGCTTTGGCGGACGCCTTCAAACCGACCATGATTCGGTGCAATGGCTCGATACCGATGACGTGATTGCCACGGCCTATGACAATGCCGTCCCTGGTTACGAGTTGAGCAGTGTCGCGACCATGCGCCTCTGGTCAGCGCGCGCAAGTTCAGACATCAACCTTGAAGCCTTCAACAAGGGCGACTACATGCGCGCCGTTGAAGCCAAAAACAACTCGGAGAATGTCTCACGGGTGCTTTACCCGGATGACAGCACCGAACATGGCAAAGAACTGCGGCTGCGCCAGGAGTACTTTTTTGTCAGTGCGTCCATGCAGGACATCGTGCGCCGGTACCTGCGCAACCACAGCAACTTTGACATGCTGGCAGACAAGGTGGCGGTGCACCTCAATGACACCCACCCCGCACTGGCTGTACCGGAATTGATGCGGTTGCTGCTTGATGAACAGCGGCTTCCATGGGATGCCGCCTGGTCGTTGTGCACACGCATTTTTTCTTACACCAACCACACGCTGATGGACGAGGCACTCGAAACCTGGCCGGTTGAAATGCTGGGGCGTTTGTTGCCACGTCATCTGCGGATCATTTTTGATATCAATTCGCGTTTCCTGTCTGAAGTGCATGCGCGCTATCCGTCAGACCATGCATTGCTGCGCCGCGTCTCGCTGATTGACGAGCGCGGCAACCGCCGCGTCCGGATGGCGTACCTGTCGGTGCTGGCCAGCCACAAAATCAATGGGGTTTCTGCGTTGCACAGCAACCTGATGGTGCAAACCATCTTTGCTGATTTTGCCGCGCTTTACCCCGAACGTTTTTGCAACAAGACCAACGGCATCACCCCAAGGCGCTGGCTGGCTCAGGCCAACCGGCCGTTGGCCGCACTGATTGACAGCCGGATAGCGCCAACCTGGCGCCGACATCTTGATGAACTTTCTGTCTTGCGAAGCCTGGCTGACGAACCCGCCTTCAACAGTGCGTTCCGGCTTGCCAAACAGCACAACAAGCAGCGTCTGGTAGACCATATCGCCACCCTATTTCCGGGTCTTGACATCGATGCACACAGTCTTTTTGATGTGCAGGTCAAACGCATGCACGAGTACAAACGCCAGTTGCTCAATGTTTTGCACGTTATCACCCGTTACCACCGCATCCTGGCCCAGCCGCAAACCAACTGGGTGCCGCGCACGGTCATTTTTGCCGGCAAGGCTGCCTCCGCTTACTACATGGCCAAGCTGGTCATTCGCCTCATCAACGATGTGGCGCGTGTCGTCAACAACGACCCACGCATTGGCAACCGCCTGAAGGTGGTGTTTTTGCCCAACTACCGTGTGTCGATGGCCGAGATTGTGATTCCTGCGGCAGATCTGTCTGAGCAAATCTCCACCGCTGGCACGGAGGCCTCAGGCACCGGCAACATGAAATTCGCGCTCAATGGCGCGCTGACCATCGGCACCTGGGATGGCGCCAACATCGAAATTGCTGAGCAAGTCGGCGAAGACAACATTTTTATTTTTGGCAATCGAACCAGTCAGGTGCAAGAGCTGCGCGCCAGTGGCTACCAGCCGCGCCGCTTTTACGACAACAATTTTGACTTGCGCTATGCCATCGACCGTCTGGCAGACGGTGCTTTTTCACCCGATGAGCCGACCCGTTATGCAGACGTGGTGCGCAGCCTGCTGGAAACCGATTACTACCTGTTGCTGGCGGATTACGCCGACTATGTAGCTACCCAAGAACGGGTTGATGAGGTTTACCGCTTGCCCAGTGAGTGGACACGGCGCTGCATTCTTAACGTGGCAGGCATGGGCATGTTTTCATCAGACCGCACCATCGGTGAGTATGCCGCCGAGATCTGGGGCGTGAAACCTTTGCTTAGCGTTTGAGCACTTTTGCCACCGGATTGTGGCGCAAGCGGTAGGCATCTGGCATGCCGGAGCCCAGCAAGGGACGCAGGTAAAGCCGAAAAGCGTCGGTCACATCGGTGCCGCTTTTGCTGATGAAAGCATCCTCCATGACACGGGTTTTACCGGCCACGGCCTGCAGGGGCAACAGCTCGTAGTCCACCGAATAAAAGCCGACTCGCTTGATCGCCACAGAACCGCTTTGCTTGCCCCACATGGCAAACTGAACCGCTTTTTCCCCCACCTCGCGAGCCTCGCGCTGGTCCACAT
>JAYVEE010000063.1:0-6791 GCA_043749005.1 Polaromonas sp.
GTTTTGTTGTCAGTAATTATCTGTTGGGCCGTATCAGCAACCAGCAAGTGATTGCATTCGCATTGCCAGTCAAGGACGCGCAGGGGCGAATTGCTGCAGTTGCTTTTGCGGCACTGCATTTGCATGAACTTGTCAAAGCTGTGAGTGATGTCAAGTTACCCGCTGGAATTGAGTTGATCATCATGGACCGCGCGGGTATTGTTTTGGCAGAAAACACCGGAAAATCGACTGCCATTGGCCGACAGGTCAGCAGTCCACTGCTCCAAAAGGCAATCCAATCCGGCGCCAAAGGCATTTTGGAAGGGGTAGACTTTGACGGGGTAAAAAAAATATATGCACTTGCCCGGACAACGTCGGCAAGTGATTCAGCATTCATTGTGGCGGTAGGCCTGGACAGGGATTTTGTTGTCGAGTCGGCGCGATTTCAGCTGACGATGGGACTGATCGTGTTGCTGCTTGTGACAAGCATAGGATGTGTGCTGGCCTGGGTAGTGGGCGGCCGCGCCATCATTAAGCCTGTGCTCGCAGTGCTGAATGCCACGCAGAATATTCAGGCCGGACATCTTGATGTCAGGATTCCAATGATGGAGGGCGGGCCACATCACGAATTGAATCGGATCGCCCATGGCTTTAACCGGATGGCCGAAACGCTGGAGCAACGCCAGCATGAGCAGATCAAAAATTACGCTGCGCTGCGCGACTCGCAGCGCAAGCTGCTGGAGGCACATCGCCTGGGGCATATGGGTCATTGGGAGTCGGACCCAACCAGCGAGCTTATTGCCTGGTCCGACGAATTGCACGAGATTTTTGGCCTTGCACGCGGCGCCTTTGACGGCCGTCATGAGACTATTGTGAAAATGATTCACCACAAAGATGTCGACAGATATCTGCAATGCCGCAACGAGGCGGTGCAAAACAAGGCCGAACTGGACATTGAATTTCGCATCGTCACGCCTGCGGGCCAGACGCGCTGGCTGCACCAGCTGGGCCGTACCTATGTTGACCCTGTCGGGCAAGCTGAGTACCGCGCAGGCGTGGTGCAGGAAATCACCGCTCGCAAGCAAACCGAGTTGGCGCTCTCCCGAAGCACAGATCTTTTGCACAAGACCGGGAAAATGGCATTGGTTGGTGGCTGGGAAATAAGCTTTGCCCCGCTGACAACACACTGGACCGACGAAATTTCGCTCATTCACGAACTGGAACCTGGCGCGCAACTCAGTGCACGCCGGGCGATCCGGCTTTTTGCGTGCGAAGCGCAACCGGTGTTGATCACGGCACTGCGCGCAGCCGTGGCACACGGCACTGCCTGGGACCTTGAGCTTGCGCTGACAACCGCCAAGGGACGGCGCATTTGGGTCCGCACCCAGGGCCAGGCCGTTTACAGGGACGGGTTGATTTTTGGGTTATCCGGAGTGTTGCAGGACATCACCGCCCAGCATGATGCGCTGACGCAATTGCGTTTACTTGAAACCTGCGTGTCACGCTTGAATGACATTGTGATAATCACAGAGGCCGAGTCGCTTGACGAATCCGGCCCGCGCATTGTTTTTGTAAACGATGCTTTTGAACGCCGAACCGGCTACACCCGTGATGAAGTTATCGGAAAGACACCGCGGGTTTTACAGGGACCTAAAACGCACAGGTTAGAACTTGACCGTATTGGTGCAGCCCTTAAAAAGTGGCAGCCAGTGCGTTCTGAATTGGTCAACTACACCAAAACCGGTGAAGAATTCTGGCTGGAGCTGGACATTGTTCCAGTTGCCAACGCGCGGGGCTGGTTCACCCATTGGGTGGCAGTGGCACGAGACGTCACACAAAGAAAACAGGCAGAGCGCGCGTTGAGTGACAGTGAACAGCGTTATTCAGTGCTTTTTGAGCAGGCACCTGTTCCGATGTGGGTCTACGATGAAGAAACTTTTCAGTTTCTGGCAGTCAATAACGCTGCGACAAGGGACTATGGTTATAGTGTTTCAGAGTTTTTATCGATGTCAATTTTTGACATTCGCAGCGACATCGAAGTACAAAACCTGAAGAATCATCTTATGGAAGGATCTCCGCATTCCTCCAAGCGCTGGGAGCATCGCCGCAAAGATGGTTCGGTGTTCATTGTTCGCGGCGTATCTGTATCAGTTCAGTATGCGGGCAAACCAGCATGGTTTGCAATGGCATTGGACATTACGGCGCAGGTGCAGGCGGAGAGCGAGGTGCATGACTACCTGACGACATTGCAACGCGCTGCGCTGGCCAACCAGACGATCACATTGCACCTGTCAGTCAATCGATTGATGGACGAGGTTGTATTACAGACTCGTTACGTGATTGGTAGCCATCAGGCTGTGGTCAGTCTGTGCATGGATGGCGACTGGACAAATGCACTGCACGTGTTTTCACTGTCGGACAAATATGGTGGCTATGGTGTTGACGATTCTTCTGGTGCGCCACATCCGCACAAGTTATTGGCGATGGGGGGCGCCGATATCTACGCGTCGATTTGCAAGAAAAATCAGGTCGTGCGTCTTACTCAAGCCGAGCTTGAATCACACCCGGATTGGCGCAGTTCTGCAGGTTATGCGCTGCAGCAGCCTGCCATGCGCGGCTGGCTGGCCATTCCCCTGACAGGGCGGAATGGAAAGAAAATTGGTTTGCTTCAACTATCTGACAAATTCACGGGCGAGTTCACCTTGCAAGACGAGTACGTGGCCACAGAACTGGCGCAGCTCGCTTCCATTGCAATAGAAAATGCGCAGTTGCTGGACGAGGTCAATCAACTAAATGCCGGACTGGAGCAAAAAGTGGCCGAGCGTACCGCCGCGCTGGCGCGGCAGGAAGCACTCTTCAGGGCGCTGGCAGAACAGGCGCCGCAGGTTATCTGGACCATGGACCCTGGAGGCTGTGTGACCTATCTGAACCGCGCCTGGTTTGACTTGATGGGCGGACAGTTGTCCAATTGGGACGGTCGAAAGTGGTTTGCTGCCATTCATCCTGAAGACCTGCAACAGGTCAAGGCCAACTGGGCGCTGTCCATAGGCAGTCAAACACCTTTTTTTGGTATGCGCAGGCTGCTGGCCAAAGACGGAAGTGTGCACGCCATGTCGTACCGTGCGCTGCCGGTTTTTGACGCAGGCGGTAAGGTCGACTTTTGGGTAGGTATTGATGCGGATATCACCGAGATAAAAGCCATTGAAAGTGCCTTGCGCCTGTCAAACGAAGAGCTCGAAGCTTTTTCGTATTCAGTGTCGCATGACCTGCGGTCTCCGTTAAATACGATTGATGGATTCAGTCGGTTGTTGTCCAAACAGCTCGGTGCAGATGTAAAGGAGAAGGAGCTGCACTATCTCTCGCGTATTCAGGCCGGCGTTGCGCAGATGGGCAAACTGATTGAAGACTTGCTGTCGCTTGCGCAGGTCTCCCGCATGCAACTGCAAAACGGGAAGGTCGACCTGACCCTCATGTGCCAGCGTATAGTTGAAGAGTCCCAGACGCGCGATCCTGACCGGAGGGTTGAGGCATACATTGAAAGCGGGCTTTATGCGTATGGCGACAGTGGTTTGATTCGCATCGTTCTGGAAAACCTGTTGGGCAATGCGTGGAAATTCACTTCTCATCTGGCTCATGCAACTATTCGCGTTGGCCAGAAAACGGACGCTGTGGGTCTTCCCGTCTTTTTTGTCAGCGACAACGGTGCCGGGTTTGATATGGCTTATGCCGACAAGCTTTTTGTAGCCTTTCAGCGTCTGCACCTGGCTTCTGAATTTTCGGGTTCCGGAATTGGTCTTGCCACCGTGAATCGGGCAATTGCGCGGCATGGCGGTCTTTTGTGGGCAGAGGCCGCTGTTGGTAAAGGTGCGACCTTCTTTTTTACCTTGCCCAAAGCGGCAGCCTCAACGTGATCGCCAAATTTAATCGTTCGATTTTGTAGTTTTTCTATTAAATTAATTAAGATGCTTAAAGTGATAGTGCTGTTGTTGCGATGTGAGAAGGTTGGTTATGCAAAAAACGTTTGAAGATGCCATCACGGCACCCGATTTCTCCAGTGACAACTATTGCGGCACGAGTTACGCAGCACGCCTGCTGGGTTTGTCAGTTGCTACGGTGCAGTCGCTGGTGGAAAAAGGCGAAATCGAAGCTTGGAAAACGCTCGGAGGCCACCGCCGCATCGCCTTGAATTCCATCCACAGCTATCTCGAAAAGAACAGCCGACTGCTGCCAGCGGCGCAAGCCGATCCGCAAAATTGCCTGCGCATGCTTGTGGTGGAAGACGATGAAGCGACCCGCGAGCTGTATCAGCTGGAGTTCGAGTCCTGGAAGCTGCCAGTTGACTGCACCTGGATGTCTTCTGCCATGGAGGCCTTGATGGATATTGCCAGCATGCGCCCGGACTTGCTGATCACCGACTTGTCCATGCCTGGTGTGGATGGTTTTGAAATGCTGAAGGCACTGAAGCGCAACATTGAACTGGCAGACATGCAGGTGATTGTTATCAGTGGCTTGCCGCGTCAGGCGTTTGATGCGCGCGGCGGAGTTCCAGAAGACGCCTTTATGCTGCACAAGCCCATCAACTTTGACTGGCTACAGGGATTTATAAGTGCCATGGTGGCGTCGAAACTGAAAAAAAACCAGCAAGCAGAGCGCGTCAAGGCGCGTGTACTCCACAAAGTGGCAACGCGTTCCATTGAACTTCGTGAACGGGCAACATCCCGGTTGGCGCAAAAGCTGTCGCAGTAGGCAAGTCAAATTGTTGGGCATAAAAGTACTAGCGTCACCGTTCACACATAGGCTGCCCGGCCTGTTGGCGCCCGAGTCGTGGAGTACGCTGGAGTTGAGCCTGGATGGCATTGTGCTGCTGGACAGCGTGGGGCAAATCAGCGAAATGAACACGTCTGCACGCAGGTTCCTGAACTGCGAGTTCGCCAATGTGTCGGGGTGTGATTTTTGGGATGTTGTATCGCCAAATGTTGCAGAAGCACACGAACTCGTCACGGTTCAGGCAATAGATCATTTGGCGCAGCATTCGTTTATCGTGCATCGCGAGTTTGAAGGAGATTGGCTTGAGTACACATTTAGGCCCTACTCAGCAGGTTACGTGGTTGATCTAAAGGATGTCACGTCAGTACAAAGCCTGCAAATTAAACTGGCCGAAAGCGAATCGATCAATCTGTTGTTGTTTGGCGCAAACCCTAACGCTATGTGGATTTTCGACATGGTTTCTCAACGCGTTCTCGCCGTCAATCAGGCCGCAGTCGATTTTTATGGAATTTCAAGAAACAGCTTTTTGACGCTAAAGCTGGGGGCGCTTTTCCCGGACGGTTCAGGCGCAGCGCTATTCAGTTCAGTGCGCAACGCAGGCGCTGCTAAAGTCGTGTTGCAGATTTGCAGGCAGGTCAAAGGCGACGGAGAAGTGGTGTTGGTCGAGCTGGCCAGCAGCCACATTACCTGGCATGGCCACAAGGCGATGCTGGTTAGCCTCGCAGATGTGACACAGCGGCACCTTTCTGACCGCACACTGCGCCGCAAAAATGCAGAACTTGAAGTGGCGCTTGCCAACCAGAGCGATGCGCTGAAAAATGCCCGTCGCGACGTCGCTGCCTTTACTTCTGCGCTTTCACATGACCTGCAGGTACCCCTGCATGCAGCCAACGGGTTCGCATCCAAGCTAGCGGAAAAGTATGGTGCGCTACTGGACGACGTTGGCCGACATTACATCAATCGCATTCAAGCCAGTACAAAGTCCATGGCTCAAATGGTAGATGACCTGCGTACGCTGGTGCAGCTGCCGCAAGTGTCCGGAGACCTCGAAAAACTTGACGTGCCAAGTTTATGTGCAGCGATCATGAACAAGCTGCGCGCCTGCCATCCTGGCCGTGCAGTTGTTTTCGAAGTGGAAACGGGCAGCTGTTTTCATGCAGACAGATGCCTGCTGGTGATTGCACTGACCTGCTTGCTTGAAAACGCCTGGAAATTTACCGCCAAAAGACCCGATGGCTGGATAAAAGTTGCGGTCATTTCTGGCAAAACTTCTGGCGAACAAGTTCTGCAAGTGTCGGACAACGGGGAAGGCTTTGACTCGACTTACAGCGACAAGCTGTTCATGGCGTTTCAACGCCTGCACTCGTCAGCCGACTACCCTGGCAACGGTTTGGGGCTGGTCACAGTCAAGCGGGTCGCCGAAAGGCATAACGGCAGTGTGTGGGCAGTGTCCACACCGACAGGGGCCAGTTTTTCCATGGCCTGGCCCCAGGCTTGTACGGTAGACATCAACCGGCTGCGGCAGTAAATCGGTACACGGCATCCTGCCCGAGCAGCCGCTGCAACTTGCCCTCAAACCACAGCAAATGCAAGTGCGCCAGAGCCTCGCCCATGGCGAAAGTTGTTTGGTGCAAGTCAAGTTCGCGTTTGAACATGATGGGCAAAATATCTGCCGCGCTGCATGGCTTTAAAGTACATGCACCCATCACCTCGGCCAATCTGTCGCGGTGGTGATCATGCAATTGCGTAATGCGCGTGTGCAGGCCGCGAAACGGCTTGCCATGGGATGGCAGGGTCAACGTGCCTTCTGGCAGGGGTAAAAACTTGTCAATGGACTCCAGAAACAAAGCCAGCGCGTCAGCTTCAGGCTCCATGTCATAGACGCTGACATTGGTTGAGATGCGCGGCAAGATCATGTCACCGCTGATGAGCACGTTCAGTGCCTCACAGTACAGGGCGATATGTTCTGGCGCGTGGCCATAGCCGCTGATGCAGCGCCAGTCGTGGCGATTTGCACCTGCACCAATCGCAACCGTTTTGCCATC
>JAYVEE010000064.1:0-6790 GCA_043749005.1 Polaromonas sp.
GGCAGCGAAGACCCTGCCAGTATGTTGTAGTTCCGTTTGATATTAAGTTGATATCGGCTTGCGTATGTAGTGTTAGCCTTAGGCCCTAATAATGCCAAAACTTTTGATAACAGCCAGAAGTCTCAAGGCTGCGCAGCAGCGCCTCAGGGCAAATAAGGCAAGCCGCCTTTTCAGGACGACCGCAAACTGGCTTTGAGGTCCAGCATCGGCTTTTGATCAACCTGAATCAATCCGCGGCGTGGCCTGTCGAGGTCCAGTATGGTGTACACCACAATTGAAATCATCAGGGCAAAGCCTGCAACTGCCAGCCAGTTGCGTTGACGTTTGGCCCCAAAAGCGAAGCCACCCATTGCGCCGGCCACCAAAGTTACAGCAAATACCATCCAGATGACAGCTTGCGGCACACGGTTGTCGAGTACAAACTGGCGTTCGGCCGTCACATCAATCAAATCATTGACGCTGGCAACCAGCAACGACAAACGCATTGCCTTGGGCTCCTGGTAATTTTCTACAGGGGTCACCGTCATCCACAGCTGGGCCTGTATTGCCTGCGCCCTGGACATTGATGCCTGTCGCTCAGGCGAGTCGTGCAGTGTCAAGTGGTAGGCAATACGTTCATCCGTAAAGCCACGCAGCGCCGATTTGAGTTGCGCAGCCAGTTCAGGCTGCAAAAAATCGGCCCGCAAATAAGTGGTGCCAATGATGTTGGCTTCTTTCAATATCACTGCCTGGCGAGCTTCAAAGCGCGCAACGGCCATGCTGAAAGAAAACGCGAGCAGCAGGCCCAACAGCGCCATTGCAGCGCTGGCCAGCGTTAAAAACGCGCTACTGCTGGCTTCCCAATCATCCTCACGGACGCGGCGGCCAGTGGCGTGACCAGCTTCGATACTGGCAAGTAGTAGCACCAGTAGCGCCGTGCACAACAGCAGTGAGGGGACTTCATACAAATCCGGCGCAGCCATACCCTACACGGCACCTGCCGCTGCGTTTGTTGCTGCTGCCTTGTCGCTCACTCCTGCGGATTTGGCCTGCTCATCAGCGTGGTAGCTGCTGCGCACCATGGCACCAACTGCAGCATGCGTAAACCCCATTTTGTACGCCTCGGCTTCAAACATCTTGAAGGTATCGGGGTGAACATAACGACGCACCGGCAAGTGCGACATGGACGGCGCTAAATACTGGCCAATCGTCAGCATGTTGATGTCGTGCGAGCGCATGTCACGCATGACCTGCAAAATCTCTTCGTCCGTCTCACCCAAGCCCACCATGATGCCGCTTTTGGTCGGCACATCCGGATGCAAGGCCTTGAATTTTTTCAGCAAGTTTAATGAAAACTGGTAGTCGCTGCCGGGGCGGGCTTCTTTGTACAGGCGGGCTGTGGTCTCTAAATTGTGGTTCATCACATCAGGAGGCGCCGCTTTCAAAATCTCGAGCGCGCGGTCGTCGCGGCCACGAAAGTCAGGTACCAGAATTTCGATACTGGTAGAGGGTGAAAGTTCGCGGATTTTGCTGATGCATTCAACAAAATGCCCGCTACCGCCGTCGCGCAAGTCATCGCGATCCACGCTGGTGATGACCACATATTTGAGCTTGAGGGCCGCAACGGTTTTAGCCAGATTCAAGGGCTCATCAACATCCAGCGGGTCTGGCCGGCCATGGCCCACATCGCAAAACGGGCAGCGCCGCGTGCACTTATCGCCCATGATCATGAAAGTCGCTGTGCCCTTGCCAAAACATTCGCCGATGTTGGGGCAACTGGCTTCTTCGCAAACAGTGTTGAGCTTGTTCTCGCGCAGGATCTGCTTGATTTCGTAAAAGCGGGTGCTGGGCGAACCGGCCCTGACGCGAATCCAGTCAGGCTTTTTCAGTACTTCACTGCGCTCGACCTTGACCGGAATGCGCGATAGTTTGGCCGCCGCCTTTTGCTTGGCTAGCGGGTTGTAATCTTGCTGGCTCTGGACTTCCCGGACAACTTCGATGGTGCTCATGGTGTTGGGTCTTTACGGTGAAAGGTAACTGACAAGCTTTTGGCTGAAGACGTCAGCGGCTTCCTGCCAGCTGACACAAACCCCGATTGTAGAAAGGTCAACCGTTTGCAAATCCGCATAGCCGCAAGGGTTGATGCGCGAGAAGGGCTCGAGGTCCATGGCCACATTCAGCGCCACCCCGTGGTAGGTGCAGTGGCGGCTGACTTTGATGCCCAGGGCGGCAATTTTGCCTAAGCCCGAGAACAGGGGCTCTGATTCTTTCCGTGCAAGTCTTGCATGGCTAAAAGGATGATCCAGCCGCACATAAATTCCCGGCGCACCCCGCACCCGATGCCCCGTCACCCCAAAATGCGTCAGCGTACGAATCACTGCTTCTTCAACCCGGTACACATATTCCTTAACGTAATAACCCGCCGCTTTCAAGTCAATCAGAGGGTATGCCACCACCTGTCCCGGCCCATGAAACGTCACCTGCCCACCCCGGTCGGTTTGCACCACCGGGATGTTGCCGGGGTTCAAAATGTGTTCCGGCTTGCCCGCCAGCCCCTGGGTATAAACTGCTGAATGCTCACATATCCATAGCTGATTATACCCGTATTCATTAACATTGGAGCCAAGCTGAAGGCTATTCTCGGCTGTTTCCGTTGTTCTGGAAGCCGTGAAAGCCTGCATGGCTTGATAGGTCGGCAAGTAGTCGACGCAGCCTAGTTGACGAACCTTCACCGTTAAAGCACCACTTTTACCATCGGGTGCGTGCTCAGCGTGCGGTACAGCTCGTCGAGTTGCTCCCGGCTGGTGGCAGTTACCGTGACTGTGACGCCCAGGTATTTACCGCCGCTGCTTTCACGCAGTTCGATGGTGGATACGTCAAAGGCAGGGTCAAACTGGTGGGCGACATGGGTGACGGCGGCGACCAGACCGTCAACCTTCAGGCCCATGACCTTGATCGGGAACTGCGACGGGTACTCAATCAGGGATTCCTGTTTGGGCACTTCGGGCGCCTCTGGTGTGATCATGCGTCTTGCTCCTTGGCTTTTTGGTAGGCCAAATACAATTTTTCATAAACCGGGCCGGGCACGCCAGAGCCCACCTTTGCCCCGTCCAGCAGCGTCACCGGAAGAACCTCTTTCGTGGCAGACGACAGCAACAGCTCATCAGCCGTTAAAACCTCAGCCCGGGAAATGCGGCGCAACTCAAACGGGATGCCATTCGCATTACACAACTCTTCAAACAGGCCATAGCGAATACCTTGAAGTACCAGGTTATCGGGCAAAGGCCCCAATACTTTTCCATTTTTGACGATCCATACATTACTCGAGGCGGCCTCGCTCAAATAGTCGCCTCTGAACATAATAGTTTCTAACGCACCTACATCAGCACTTATTTGTCGGGAAAATACAGCTCCCAACAGGCTGGTCGCTTTGATATGGGCCTTTTCCCAGCGGAAATCATCGGCTGTAACGCAGGACACCCCTTGTGCTCTGGCCTGTGGGCTAGGAAGCTTCATGGGATTGATCATGACAAAGACCGTGGGCTTCAAACCCGGCGGCATGACATGGTCACGCATGGCCACCCCACGACTGACCTGAATGTAAATAATCTGGTCTAAAGCAGGTCGAGGCTCGTTTTCAGGCTCATTTTTAGAATCATTTGTGGCTGCAGACCCCATTTCTTGTGCGTGACTAGCTATTAAGTTGATAGCAATCTGGCCCCACTCATCAGGCGTCAGAGGGTTAGGGATGCGCAACTCTGTAAGGCTACGATCCAGACGGGCCATGTGATGGGCGAACCGAAAGAGCTTGCCAGCGTACACCGGCAAGACCTCATACACGCCATCACCAAAAATAAACCCGCGGTCTAAAACGCTGATTTTGGCGTCTTTTAACGGCGTGTAGGAGCCATTTAGGTAGCAGATAGTCTTGGGGAGTGTTTCAATCATGTTTTTCCGAATTGTGAGCGATTAAATTTTTCTGTCGGCGACTGGAACGTGTTTTGTGCCTCAGCAAAAACTGTAGCCGCCAAACTACCTTGACTAAAACATAGGCAGTCAGCGAGCCACCGACGGCAAACATGCCCATGCCCAAAATGGCAGGCGCGCCGATGGAGCCCAAATAATCTGCAACGCCACCGCTTTGACCAAGCTGCCTGAGTGGAAGGGGTGGCGGTGCGTCGAGCACCAAACTGCCCGCCTCGTAAGCCAGCCACAACCAAAACCCAATCGTGAATGGATTGGTGATCAATGTCAGGCCGGCTGCTACCGGTATGTTGGCACGCCACCAGACACTGTTGGCAACCGCCACCAGAATTTGCCCCGCAGGCAATACAAAGGCCCAAAACATACCAATACCTGCACCGCGCGCGACTGATTCATGATGCATTCGCCAGAGCTTGGGGTCCAGCACATGACGGGCTATGGGTTTTAGCCATGGGTGGGCGGAAAGCGTATCGCGCGTCGGTACGGCATTGCGCCATCGATCTGTCCAGTGCTGGGCTTGATCTGTTCGAGCTTCGGGTTTGTTGTTTTGCATCGGGTATGTCAGGGCGCTGGCCGTGCTGGCAACAGGCGCGTCTGACCAATTGCCATGACTGTAAACACATCTGGGGGCAAGCTGCGTTCACGCAAGGCAAGCGCCAGATCTTTGGGCGGCTGGTCCAGCGGTTCGTCGGTCAGGCTAAAGGTGCCCCAATGCATGCCCACGCTGCGTTTGGCTTGCAGGTCCTGATGAATCTGAACCGCCTCCGCCGGATTGACGTGCTGCTCTTTCATGAACCAGCGCGGTTCGTACCCACCAACGGGAATCAACGCAATGTCAAAACCACTCCCCTTGGCTGGGGTCTGGCGATCAGCAAAATGTTTCTGGGTGTCTACAAAATCTTGACTGTAGCCTGTGTCACCACTGAAGTACCAGTGGGTTTGCGCGCCGAAAACAGCCCAGCCACCCCACAGTGTCTGGCTGCGATCACCCAAGCCGCGTGCTGACCAGTGCTGCACAGGTGTGAAGTTGAACTCGACGCCTTTTACGCTGACGCTGTCCCACCAGTCGAGCTCTTTAACATTCTTGATGCCCAAGTCACTAAACAGCGCTTTGACACCCAACGGCACTAAAAAGAGAGTGCTCGACTTTTCAGAATCTGCGAGATTGGCAGGATTTGAAAGATTTGCAATATTTGCAAGGGCCAGCACTGAATGCTTGTCCAGATGATCGTAGTGGTTGTGGCTAATCAGCACCACATCAATGGGTGGCAACTGTTCGATGCTCAGGCCGGGCGGCTGAACGCGCTTGGGCCCAAACGATTGCACGGGCGAGGCACGCTCAGAAAATATCGGATCGGTCAGTACATTCAAACCATTGCTCTGCACCAGCACGGTGGCGTGGCCTATCCAGGTGATGGCGGGTTGCATGATTGATGAAGAGGCTGCCTCTGACGTCGCCTTGCCGTTGCCTTGAATAAATGGCAAATCAGGCGGCACAGTGGGCGTAGGCATTTGCGGCGGCTTGGGCAATCCGTTCACCAGCCGCTGATATTGCCAGCGAAAAAAATCGCCCTGCGATTTGACTGCGCCGCTGGTGTAATTGTTTTTAAAGCCTTCCGGTGTGTGGTGCGGCTTGGTGGGGTTGTTCTGTGCCTTTACATTCGCGCAGCCAGATAGCAACAACGCGGCAGTCAAGACTGCCGAACAAAATTGTCTGGTATTAAAAGGATAGCCCTTGTTCCAGGTGCCGGTAGGCGTTCTGCTCACTTTTACTTTCAACGTACCAGGCGAACAGCCAGAATCGCCAGCCAGCCGAGGGTAAAGTTAATCAGCGTCATGGTGTGAATCAATCCGGCAGCTTTGGCGGCGACGGGCCATTCACCGCGACCCAAAGCGCGCTTGTATTTTTTAAACCCAGCAAAATAAATATGTCCAAAAATCAGCATCATGGTGATGCCTAGCACCAGCATGATGTTCCAGCCTAACGGCACACTGCCTTCGCCGGTCGCCAGACGGGCAGCACGAAAAGTCTGCGTATACAAATATGTACCCGTGGCAAAAAGAACCACAACGGACACCAGCACCCCGGAATAAAACCGCTTCCAGACTTGACCCATCAAAAACGCTCTGGGCTGAGCTTCAAGCGTGTCAAGCGCTGCTGGTCGCAGTGCAAACAGCATGAAGGTCATGCCACCCATCCAGACAATGCCAGCGATCAGGTGAAGTAGTTTTGCGTAGTCGTACATGTGACCAACCAGAAGTTAAAAGGCCTGATTGTGGCTGTGCTTTGTGGTTGTTGCCACCCCTGAATCTTTACCCAAAACACATCGGGCTTTAACGCTGTTTTGGGTGGCTGGGTTTCTACGTATAATCAGAGGCTGTAGAAAAATCAATTGGTGTAACCTGCTTGTAATTTTGGATGCGCAAAATCAACCGTTCTGCTGGCTACGATGATTTGGACCAAGAGAATGGCAGCGAGGTCGTCAAGACCCTGAGTCAAGTTGAGGCGCAAGTGGTTCGTGAGCAAAATCCGGTGCTGTCGCCTTGGGTAGTACTAACAGGGCAGGCTTGTGCAGGGGTAATGGTGTCGCTGGCCGCATGGTTGATAACAGCACAGTCCAGCGCAGGTTGGTCGGCGTTTTACGGGTCGATGGCGGTTGTCGTACCTGGTGCGTTGTTCGCACGGGGCTTGATGAGCAAAGTGTCGTCGATCAATCCAGCTGCTGCGGTGACTGGATTTTTTTTGTGGGAAATGGTGAAGATCGGTCTGGTTTTGGCAATGTTATTTGCTGCGCCTAGGTTGGTCCCAGATTTAAGTTGGCCCGCC
>JAYVEE010000065.1:0-6780 GCA_043749005.1 Polaromonas sp.
GCCGATTGCTACTTTGCTGCAGCTCAGCATGGCCAGGTGCGCTGAATGCCAAAGCAAGGCTCACGCAGGGTCTATTCTTAAACTTTTGTAATCGGTTTAGTTCGTCGATCATCTTGTCATTGTCATCGTTGCTGGTCATTTCGGTTCTGGCTCAGATCATGCCCCTTTCACCACTTAATGCGTGCCGCAATTCTTCTGCTGGAGAAGTTCTGCGTCCATGACAGCCTTGCTTTTGCGCCGATGAGGAGATTAACCCTGCGGCGGTGCATGTAGGCGCGGCCGCAGGCAACCAGGGCGAGCTGGAGCAATGTGTTGCATTCAATCTGCTTCAGCGGCTGCGCACTTACCGCTTTGATATTTGGCGTTCCATGACTTACAAGGGTGTGCCGCTCGCAAATAATTTAGACAGGTAGCCCTGGTTGGCTGAGTGAGCTCAGCAAAACCCTTTTTTCACTTATTAAATTAGCTTTCAACCTAATCAATATGGACACAAAAGGCTATTCAATTAACATCATAAAAACTTAAATTCATTCATCGCAAAAATGCAAAAAGTTTCTTGGCGGGTTGCATTTCAGGCAATATGTAAACCACGCCAGGTGCTTTACCCAATGACGGCAACACCCAGCGATCGTAAAACTCTGCAGGCACGTTCACGCAACCATACGTGATACGGTTGTCCAGCGGAGTTGCCGTGGCCATGCGCTCAGGCCGCTTTTCAAGCGGGTTGGATGGACGCAGTCTATGCATTGAAACTGCTGCGTCGTAGTCGATCCATACGACGGTTTCACCATTCAAGTTTTTGCCGGGTTCGGAATCAAAGCGGCCAGCAGGTGTGGTGCGTTCATGCTCCGCTATTTCTGGCATTGACCTTTGGCCAATCCCGGGCACGGATGCGTCGCCTTTGGCCATTCCGAGCAAAACTGGCGGCGCTGCCAATAGCTTGCCAGCAGAGTCATACAAAGTGACAGTCGCAGCAGATTTGTCGATCACAGCGAAGGTGTGTCAGCGCGTATCACCAGCAGCTACTGCCCGTGCGGCAAAACGGTGGGTATCTGCATGTACGGGTGCAGAGCAGCACCATGCTGTGGCTATAACAGCCAAGGCGCGGTGCAGCTCCGTATGGAGTAAAAGGTGTGCCATGTTGCAATATATGTGACTTGATCAGCTCGCGTCGCCTGCCCGAACAAAATCACCGATAAACGTGCTGTCCGCGGTTAGACTTCCAGGCACTTTCAAGGTGTTTTGCATCGGCGTCATCTTTGGTGCGCAAGCCCATCAATATGCCGCCATTTTTCATGCCCTCTTCGTACTCCTTGACGCGCTCTTCAGGCATGCTCCAACCCACCAGTGCACCGATTAAACCGCCGCCAGCGGCGCCTGCTCCCGCGCCAGCAATCGCCGCTGCGATCGGGCCTGCAATCACCAACCCCAGGCCAGGCAATGCAATGGTGGTGCCCACAGCAGCAACTGCCGCTGCAATTGCGCCAATCGTGCCGCCGATAGCGCCGCCAATTCCCGCGCCTTCAGTGGCCTTGTTGCCAAGTTCGGTTTCTTTGCCAGCAGTGGTACCTGTAAAGTAGGTTTTACGGGTGTCGTCAGACATCGCCAGATTCATGTCGTTGGCGGTGTAACCACGGGCTTCGGCGGCGGTGTATGCGGCTTCTGCACTGTTGCGATCTGGAAAAAGGCCAGTGACCAAGGGGCGGGTGTTGCTCATGATGAACTCCAAAAAGTTGAGGGGTAATGAAGATGGGGCGAAATTAAAAACGATCAGTTACGGTCAGCACGGGCAGTACGTGTCGACGATCCACTGCCAGTTGCCATATCGCTGCGCGAGCCCATCGTGCCCGAACCGGACGCGCCCATCATGCCGGTGGACCCCGTAGAGCCTGACATTCCGCCAGATCCTGTCGAGCTGGTAAAACCTGTGATTCCGCTGGTACTTGCGGAGCCGGTGGTCCCTGACATACCGGTGGAGCCAGTTGAACCGGTTGAACTGACAGTGCCGCTCGTGCCCGTCGCACCAGCCGGTGCAGACATGCCGCCGGACCCAGTGGAGCCTGATGTGCCAGTCACCCCTATTGAACCTGTTGAACCTGTTGAACCGGCTGTACCGCTGGTTTGTCCAATTGCTGAAACGCTGCCAGCGATAAGCATAGCGGTCAGCAAATTTTGGTTGTTGTCAAAGTTTTCATGATGAGAATTACTCCAGTTAAGTTGAAAGGTAAATCACCAACCATGCTTCACGCAATGAAAAATTACATGTAGAAGTGCTAGCTGGCGTAGAGCGACTTTGATGTTGACAACACAAACCAGGCGTGTGATTCGAGCGTGGCTTGGCGTAGGACGGGAGGCGCGCAAGCTGAAAGCGCGTCAAATACATCCGGAAGCTATTTTTTACGAATAGAAAACAGGTTTGACAACAACGTCAAGTGCTTTTTTCACACTGTTTCAGTCGTTGCCGCCAGCACTGAAACCTGCTGAGGGTTCAAGCTTGTACTCAGCGTTTTTGTAACAGGCCGCCCAACATTCCCATCAGATCGCCTGCATTGCCTAAACCGCCGGCAGGAGCTTGGCCTGCCGGTGTAAGTTTGTTAATCAGGCCCGGCAAAATATCGGATAACCGACCTGCTGCACGCCTTGACTCGTTCCGAGCTTTTCAGCCAGTTCAGCCCGTTCAGCCCGTTCAGCCATGGTGTCTGCGCCTAAAACGTCAGTGAATTGCTCGCCGGATACCGGCTGGTTTTGGCCGCTGTCCACTCTTGAGCCCACCACATTACCCAAGCCGGCTCGCTGAAATTTGGCTATGAAGCCGCCGACCCCACCTTGACCACCATCACTGCTGAGCATAGCTATCACGGCCTGCAAGTAAAACATCTAGGGCGGCTTTAAAGCAACGCACAGCGCAAGCACGTTCTTTACAAATCGCTCTTAGTTGGTGACGGATGTATAAGCAGCACGCCAAAGTCCTGGACTGCCTGATCAGCACCTCTAAAAGCCAACCTGCGCAGCCTTGCTTGGCTGAGTGAGCTTGGTAGTTATCGCTTTCAGGCACAAAATCTGCTTACAAGCCAACAAATTTATGCGTAAGCAGCTAGAGCCCAAGCAGCTAGCTGCAAACCCTACTGCAACATAAAAGTCTCATACTCCAGCCGGCCCAGTTTGTACTCCAGCATGCGCAGGGAAAACACCAAGGTGATCAGCATGGCCAGGGCGAATCCGTAGCCGTAGTAGGCCACGCCAAGGCGAAGCGACAGCATTGACAGGAAAACGTTCAGCAGCGATAGCACCACCACAGTGGCCAGCACTTCGCGGCGTTTGTCAAGGTAAAAAAAGACATTCATCACGGCTAGCAGGGCCACCTGCAAGCTTGCGCCCACGGCATCAACATAAAACAGCGGCAGGTACAGAGGGCTGATACTGAGCTTTTTAAAAATGGTCGGGGCAAACACCACCAGCACCAGCACGGAAAGCGTCTGGATTTTGATAATGTCAAACAACCCCTGGCGCACTGCTGACACCATGGCGTTGCGCATGCGGGCTATTTCTTCCAGCGAACCACCGCCCCGAACAGCGTTGTAAAACCTGTCGTACCAGTCGACAAAGTCAGTTTCAAACCGCACCAAAAAAACCGCCATGCCGGGGATGATGCCAAGATAAGCCAGAAAAACCGGCATGTCGTAAATCACACTCGCACGCAGCGGTCCGATGACGGCATTGCTGGTCTGCTCTGTAACCCAAAACACAATCTTATCGGCCCAGATGGCAAAATTAAACAGCAGGCCTACTGCCATCAGGCTGGTATACATGGCGCCGCGCTTGAAGCAGTCAAACGCAATCAGCCGTTCGGCCGGGAAACTTCGCAAAATAATAAACACCAGGCCCGTCAGCATCATGAACTGGCCCACCACATAACCTGCTAGCAGTCCTTCCAGCCCGTCGCGGCGCAGCGCAAATGCCAGCGCTACGGAAATGGCATACCCACCGGCAAACAGCATGACGATGGTTTTGTAAAACTTCAGACCGCTCATGAAGATCGTAGCTATCCAAATGTCGCACATGGTGACAAAACCTGCCACCATCAGCATGCGGTAAATTACGCTTTCCTGATTGAAAGACACAAACACCAGCAGCATGGCCAGTGTGCCCGCCACTAGATTCGTCACCAGCAGCACGCCTGCAAAATTGGGCACGATGTCTTTGGCACGTTTGGCATACAGCTGGTCAGACACCCAGCGGGTAAACGACAGTTGCATCACACCCGTCAAAATAAGTGACGACATGATCAGGTACGTGACGGTGACTTGAAACTGGCCGATGAGCAGCGGCGGCATATTTATGTTCACCGCCAAAACGCCAATAGCCACCAAGCCAAGGATTGACAACACCCAAGGCCCGGAGCTGATAAGGCCCGCATAGGCGTAGGCCCGGATCAGCGCAAAGTAGCTGTCGCGGTTTAAGATTTTTCGGATCTCGAAGCCTATGCCTGCCATCGTATTTGCCGGTTGCCTAAAGTTTGATATCGACGCCGGGCGGTACAACTGGTTTATCGCCTTGCTCTTGTATCAGCTCTTTATCCAGTTTGCCTTCCAGGTTGTTGACGTCCTCTTGTGCTTGGCTGACTATTGGCGCGTTTTGCACGGGGCACTGGGCAAAGCTGCTACTTTCAGTGGGCTTGGCTAGCGCTCTGTCGTACACCGCTCGGTACCGGCCAAACATCACGGGGTGGGTGTAATAGCGCTCGACACGTGCAATACCAGCGGCGGCGGCCTTGTGCCAAGCATCGGCATCCATCAGCAGGCCCAGCGCGGCTTCTGCCAGCGCCTGCGGATCGGCAATGCCCACTACTGCACCTGATGCGCCCAGCGCAATGTCTTCATCATCCAGGCCGTAAATCAATTGCGCGCATGATCCAACATCGGTGCTCACCGCTGGCACGCCTGCGGCATAGCCTTCAAGGATCACTAAAGGCAGCGCTTCGCTGATCGACGACAGCACGACCAGGCCAATTTGCGGTAGTAAGTCAGTAAGTTTTTGAAAGCCCAAAAACTTGACGTTGTTCTCCAGCCCCAGGCTGATGACCAGCTCTCGGCATTCGCGGGCGTAGTCGGGGCTTTCTTCCTCGGGTCCGGCTATCCAGGCCTGTATGTCGGGTTGCCTGCCTGCAATTACGCGCGTGGCTCGGATATAGGTTTTGATGTCCTTGATCGGCACGACGCGGCCGATCAGGCACATGATGGGCGGAATGGTGTCGGGCCGCAGTGCCTGCAGTGCGCCAAAGCGCACCACGTCAATACCGTTGGGAATGTTGCTGGTGCGTTCGGCTCGCGCTCCGTCCTGTACCTGGCGGAGGCGGTTGGCCTCATACAGTGCGATGATCTGGTCGCTGGCGTCATAACACATGCGGCCCAGCGCCTCAAAAAAGCGGATCCACATGGTTCGAAAGTAACCTGTCTCAGTGGCGTCCCGTTGCAGCATGGTGCGGTTGTCGGCAATCCACCGGGCGGCGTACAAATCAATGCGCCGCTCCTTGGTGTAGATGCCGTGCTCGCTGAGGATCAAACTTTTGCCGTGCCGGCGTTTGAGCAGCGCACCCAAAAAGCCAGCGTAGCCGGTAGACACCGAGTGATAGCAGCGCACGGCCGGAAAGGTTTCGACAATATTCGACAGTACCCAGATCGGCGTGTGCATGGTGCGCACCGTCCAGAAGTAATCAACAAAGCTCGGGTCTGTGCAGTGCGCCTTGTATTGCTCGGTCAGATAATTCCAGCTGGCCTCGGTGTACAAAAACTGGCTGCGGTTCATGCGTCCTTCCAGCTCGCTGGCCATTTGTTCCAGCACCTGCCCACCGCGCTCGGCCAGGGTTTGGGGTGCCCGAAAGTAATCGTGCAGCTCGCGGTTCAAGTCAAACATGGGCTTGTCGCCCTTGGCCTTGGCAATCGGAGGTGCGCCGCCGGCCTCGTTCAGGTAGTGCTCCTCCAGATGCACAACATTCGGCGGCAGCGTGAATTTTTTGTCGCCGTAGTCCTGTTTGCGCGATCCCAAAAAGCACAGCGCAAAGGTCAAGTCGGGAAAACCATTGATGATTTGGTGCACCCAGCTCGACACACCACCCGACACATACGGGTAGGTGCCTTCCAGCAGCAGGCCAACGTCGGCCACGGGTCTGACCTGGCTGAACGTATCTGAATGATGGGAACCCGTATCGATATCAAGCACGGATATTGACCTTTTTCATGCGCCGCCTGGTGCGCCAAAAGGCCGCGCTGCGCAGTACAGATGACGGCAGCAAAGCATCGTCAGGCAGCATGTTGGCGTAGCGCCGCACTGCCGGAAAGTTGTGCTGGCTGTACGCAATTTGCGCCAGCAGCGCGTATGTCTCGGCCGTCGGCATGCGCAAACGGCGTGCCATTTTGATGGCTTTCACCGCTGCGGTCAGTTGGCCCAGCTCAGTCAGGATACGTGCATACAAAGCCCAGATGCCCGGCGCGCGAGCGTCGAGCAGTTGAACTTGTTCGCAGTAATTTTTTGCATGCTCTAGCGCAAATCGGCGCAGATCACCGCGCGCCAGGCCGGTGTCTGCCTGCGCCCAGTGCAGCTCGGCCAAAAGTCGCAGCGTGTTCACAATCAAGGCATTGCTGCCCGACTGACGGGCAGCCGCGAGCTCGGCGTTGGCGCGCTGGATTTTCTGTACCAAATCCTTTTCCCACGAATCCACCATGCTGTAGGCCAGCAGCCGAATGTCTTCAGACGGGTCTGACAACAAACTGATGAGTAGCG
>JAYVEE010000066.1:0-6727 GCA_043749005.1 Polaromonas sp.
GGTTAATCGTGAAAGTTCTTGCAACGTTACACCGCACACATTTATACAACGACCAAAATTATGTCGTTGTGATGTCACGTTTGTCTATGGTGAGCAACATGTGTTGCCAAAAAGATAATTAATTTTACTTGTTTGCAAGTTCAAAAATGACCATCGCCCGCACACGTCACGAGCTGTTGGTTTGTCACCGGCAGCTCATATACGTTGGTTACCGTCAGGTTGTGAACACAAATACATACAACTTTCGTCCATGCCACTTTTGAAGTCAGACAAAGCCAAACAGGAATTGGCCTCGAAGCAGCCGACGCTTAGCGTACGCGAACGGTCCGCATTGTTTTTGGCTGACGGTATTCGCACGCGTGATGAACTGGTCTGGCTCCTTCAGGGCGACATTGGCATGCTGCAAAAGCTGATCACCGACGGCTGCCTGATACCCATCGAAAGCTTAGGCAGTAAAGCCGCCCGAATGACGGACTTTGCAGTGTCACAAGCCGCACCAGTGCCTACTTTTTCTGCAATGTCGCAGCCTGCGCTATTGGTTGCAGTCGCTCGATACGGCGGCCTGGACAAGCAGACCATTATTGTGGCGAGGCCCACCTCGTCATCAGACAGCTTTGAAGGCAAGCGCTCCCTGGCCACAACCCGCATGTTTTTGTTTGACATTGTTGAGCGTATGTTCGTGCGCAAAATGCCAGAGCTGGCTAACCGCTACCGTGACCAGAGGCGCGGTGCCAATGACCGTGCGTCGATGCTCTCGATTGCCAGAGACATCATTATCAACGTCGAAGAAATCGCTGGGCCAGACAGAGCCGATGGTTTGAGCGAACGACTGGCCATGATGCTGCCGCCCGAGTAACTGGCACCACGAGTTTACGGTGCTATTCTGCACCGCAGACAATGATGAACGATCTTTTTGATGATGTGCCGCAAATTCAGGCAGCCAATGAAATAATTACACCCGGTGCAGTGCTGTTGCACGGGTTTGCTTCAGGGCACGCAAATTTATTGTTGACAGCTTTCAACAAAATCACAGCGCTTGCATCTTTGCGCCAAATGGTCACGCCGGGCGGCCACGCAATGTCTGTAGCCATGAGCAATTGCGGTTCGCTTGGCTGGATATCTGACCTGCGCGGGTACCGCTATTTGCCGCGGGACCCCACTTCTGGCGAACCTTGGCCCCCAATGCCCGATGAATGGCTTACTCTGGCTACCCAAGCCGCCGCGCAAGCAGGTTTTGCCGATTTCAAACCCGACGCTTGCCTGATCAATACTTATACGCCTGGTGCAAAAATGGGTTTGCATCAAGACCGCGATGAACAAGATTTTTCGCAACCAATCGTCTCTGTGTCGCTGGGGTTGCCTGCGGTGTTTTTATTCGGTGGTCTTAAGCGCGCTGATAAACCGCAGCGCCTGCGGCTCATTCACGGCGATGTGGTGGTTTGGGGCGGGCCTGCACGGCTGGCTTTTCATGGCGTGGCGCCACTTGCTGATGGAATGCATTGTGTTTGGGGACGCAGGCGCGTGAATTTGACGTTTCGATGTGTAGCATGAGAACAGGATTGTTCTAACCCCTGTGAATTGGGAACCTATCCCCATGCATGCGCCCGAAACAGCAGACAATTAAACAGTTGCTAAAAAAAGGGTTTTTAATGTTTCTGAAGTTTTTAGACCAGCCGCGTCGCGCGCAGGCTTTGGTAAGTGCAGCCTGCATTGCCATGCTGCTTTTTGGTCTCTACCTGCAACACGGGGTGGGGCTGGAGCCTTGCCCGATGTGCATCGTGCAACGTTATGCGTTGATTTTGGTCGCGGTGGCGGCTGGTCTCACAGCTTTTGCCCATCGCAAGGGGTCGCTGATTGCCGGATCCGGCTCGATAGTGCTGCTGTCTGTTCTGGGCGCATTTGTTGCCGCCCGCCAAAGTTTTTTGCAATGGTTTCCGCCGCCTGAAGCGTCTTGCGGGCGTGACCTCTACGGCATGATTGAAACCTTTCCTTTGAAACGTGTCATTCCAATGATCTTTAAAGGCAGTGGTGATTGCACCAAGATCGACTGGACGTTTTTGGGTCTGTCGATTGCCAACTGGTCGTTCTTATGTTTTGCAGCGATTGCTCTGCTGGGTTTGCTGCTGGTTTTAAGGGCACTGAAAAGGTAAATGTTCTGCGTTTTTTGTACCTGGCTGCCTCGGGTAACATTAATGTTCGTGATTTTTAGCGCCGCTTGCTTTGCAGGCCATTAAAGCCGCCTGAATCAGCGCTTTAAACAATAAATACGGGTTGCCTTTTGCGTCTTAATTCCATCAAGCTATCGGGCTTCAAGTCGTTTGCTGAGCCGACCAACTTTGTCTTGCCCGGTCAACTGGTGGGCGTGGTGGGGCCCAACGGTTGCGGCAAGTCCAACATCATGGACGCTGTGCGCTGGGTATTGGGTGAAAGCAAGGCGTCAGAGCTGCGTGGCGAGTCGATGCAGGATGTGATTTTTAATGGCACAACGACCAGGAAGCCCGCGAGCCGCTCCAGCGTGGAGCTGGTGTTTGATAACTCTGACCACCGGGCCGGCGGCCAGTGGGGCCAGTTTGTCGAAATCGCTGTTAAACGAGTGCTGACGCGGGATGGCACATCCAGCTACTACATCAACAACCAGCCGGTGCGCCGCCGCGACGTACAGGACGTATTTTTAGGCACTGGCCTGGGGCCAAGAGCCTACGCCATCATTGGCCAGGGCACCATCAGCCGCATCATTGAGTCCAAGCCTGAAGAGCTGCGTTTGTTTCTGGAAGAAGCCGCAGGCGTTTCAAAATATAAAGAGCGTCGGCGTGAGACGGCCAACCGCCTGTCTGATACACGCGAAAATCTGACTCGGGTTGAAGATATTTTGCGTGAATTAAACGCCAATCTGGAGCGGCTTGAACAGCAGGCCGAGGTGGCTTTGCGCTACAACCATTTGCTGGCTGACAGTACGCTGAAGCAGCAGCAGCTGTGGTACCTGAAGCGGCTGGATGCTGAAAGCGATCAGGCTAGAGTCAAGCTTGACGCTGGAAAAGCGGTTAACGAGCTGGAAAGCCGTGTAGCTGATGTGCGGCATATCGAGGCTGATCTGGAGACCATTCGCCAGACGCATTACGCTGCGGGTGACCACGTTAATCAGGCGCAAGGCAAGCTGTATGAAGCCAGCAGCGAAGTCGGCAGACTGGAGGCTGAAATTCGCTTTGTCGTTGATGGGCGGATACGTGTTGAGCAGCGGCTTGCGCAGCTCAAGGAGCAAACCGACCAGTGGGCCTCGCGCAAGGACGATGCGGCGACTGAAGTTGAAAATCTGGCTGCGCTAGCTATAGAAGGCGAAGAAAAAGCTGAATTGCTGTCCGCGCAAAGCGAGGAACAGCACACCCAGTTACCTGCACTTGAAGAAGTCCTGCGTAACGCCCAGGCCAAGGCGAATGAACAGCGCGCGGGAGTGGCGCAGGTGCAGCAGCAGATTCAGGTGCTCGCAGCAGACCAGCGCAACATCAGCGAACAGTCGCGTGCACTGAACTTGCGGTTGGAAAAACTTGCCTCCGACCGCAATGCCCTGAATGCGCCAGATGAAGCACGGCTGGTGAATTTAACGAGTCAGTTTGAATCAGTACAAGAGTCACAACTTGCGGCTGTTGCCCGCCTGCATGAGCTGACCGACAGCGTGCCGCAGCTCGACGACGACCGGCGCATCAGGCAACTGGCCGTTAACACCGAGTTGGCAAAACGCGCTGATTTGTCGGCCAAACTTGACGCGTTAAAAGCGCTGCAAGAAAAAGTCAAAACTGATGGGAAACTAAAGCCCTGGCTGGCCAAACACGGGCTTGATGGTTTGCAAGGTTTGTGGAGCCGCATTCATATTGAACAAGGCTGGGAAAACGCTCTGGAGGCGGCTCTGAGAGAGCGGCTTGGCGCACTTGAAGTTTCCAGGCTGGACATGGTGCGCGGCTTTGCTGGCAAGCTGGGGTCTGACACGCCGCCTGCGAAGCTGTCGTTTTATTCACCGCCACCAGGTGGTGCGCCTGTCAAATCAAACCCCTTGATTGGGTTAAAGCCGCTAGCTGATCTGCTGCGTTTGAATGATGCAGCGCAGTCAGCGTTGCTGGGTGATTGGCTGCATGGCTGCTATACGTCTGGCAACCTGGACGATGCACTCGCAGCCCGCGACAAACTGCATGCAGGCGAAACCATATATGTCAAAAACGGCCATGCGGTCACGCACCACAGCGTCAGCTTTTACGCGCAGGATTCTGAACAGGCCGGCTTGCTGGGTCGCGCGCAAGAAATTGAAAACCTGGACAAACAGCTCAGAGCGCAAATTTTGATCAGCGATGAAGCCCGCAGCGCTTCGATGCGCGCTGAATCAGGTTATGCCGACGCAGCCCAGCGTTTGGCGAGCGCTCGCAGTGAAGCAGCAGACGGACAAAGTCGCGCTCATGAGTTGCAGGTAGAAGTGCTTCGGCTCACGCAGCTGGCTGAGCAAACCCGGGTACGCAGTGAGCAAATTCAGTTTGATATGGGTGACATCGAAGCCCAATTGGGTGATCTTGAAGAACGCAATGTCGCTGCTGAAGGGCGTTTTGAAGAACTTGACATGCAACTGGCAGACAGCCAGGAGCGCCACGCGACGTTGGACGACCGCGTGATTGAAGTCGAACGCAAATTAAATGAATCACGCGAGCAACAGCGAGCGCTGGAGCGGCAAAGTCAGGAAGCGCAGTTCGCGCTGCGCGCATTGACAGCCCGGCGCGACGAGCTGACGCGCTCGATTCACATCGCAGCGCAGCAGGCAGAAACCATCGCCCAAGAAGAGCAGCGTGCAAGGCAGGAGTTGTCGCGACTGACAGACGCCGCCGCGCAAGCTGGTTTGCAAGCCGCACTCAGCGTGAAACTGGAGCGCGAGGCGGACCTGGGCGCCAAACGCAGTCAGTACGACGACCTGACAACCAAGCTGCGTGCCAGCGACGAACGGCGCCTGGCACTGGAACGCGACCTTGAACCACTGCGCCAGCGGATTACTGAATTTCAATTGAAAGAGCAAGCCGCGCGGCTGGGTTTTGAGCAATACGAGCAGTTGCTGGTTGATGCGCAAGCCGACATGGCTGCGCTGGCAGCGTCAATTGAGCAAGGCAATGTGCGCGCAGCTGGCATGCAAAGCGATATTGACCGCTCCAACCGCGAAATTGCATTGCTGGGCGCTGTGAATTTGGCTGCTCTTAGCGAGCTGACCACCGCCCGCGAACGCAAGCAGTTTCTGGACGCGCAATCGGCTGACTTGAACGAGGCGATGACAACGCTCGAAGACGCGATCAAAAAAATCGACGCCGAAACGCGCGACTTGCTGGCCAGCACTTTTGACAAGGTTAATGAACATTTTGGTCGCATGTTCCCAGAGCTTTTTGGCGGAGGTAACGCTCAATTGAAAATGACAGGGGAAGAAATTCTGGACGCTGGCGTGCAGGTGATTGCCCAACCACCCGGCAAGAAAAATCAAAGTATCGCGCTGCTGTCAGGTGGCGAAAAGGCTTTGACGGCCATTGCGCTGGTGTTTGCGATTTTTCAATTGAATCCGGCGCCGTTTTGCCTGCTTGACGAGGTTGATGCGCCGCTGGACGATGCAAACACCGAGCGCTACGCCAAGCTGGTTAAATCCATGAGCAAGGAAACCCAATTTTTGTTCATCAGCCACAACAAAATCGCTATGGAAATGGCCGAGCAACTGATTGGCGTGACCATGCAAGAGCAGGGCGTGTCTCGCATTGTGGCGGTGGATATGGAAGCCGCTTTGGGTTTTGCAGAAGCTGCCTGAAATGGACACATCATGAGCAATTTGCAAATCGGTTTGGCAATAGCAGGTGGCCTTGTTTTGGCCGCTGTTGTCGCGCACAGCGCTTGGTCAGCACGAAAAAATCAGCCCAGGCTGGCAACGGCTCATGAGCCTGTCGATGCCGTACAACCTGACGACGTCAAGGGCGAATCAACCGAGAGGCAAGAGCCCAGCTTTGACGGTGATTCTGGTTTGGGCTCTCTCAGTCATTTGGCCAGCCTGATGACGATAGATAAAAAGCCTGGCCTGGACGCCTTGATTGATGTGATGGCGCCCGTTGCAACAGACATTGACGCGTCAGGCGAGGCAGCCCTGGCTGCCATGCCCGCCACCCGGCGCGCTGGCAGCAAGCCATTTGGTGTCGAAGGCTTGAACATTGCCACCACCCAGTGGGAGTTGCCCGGTGCAGGCCAGCGCTACAGTGCTTTTCAGTGCGGCGTGCAATTGGCCAATCGTCTGGGCGCGCTGAATCAGATCGAATATTCAGAATTTGTCATGAAAACCCAGGCCTTTGCCGATGCAATTGGCGGCGAGCCTGAATTTCCGGAAATGCTGGACGAGGTTGCGCGTGCCCGTGAGCTGGATCAGTTTGCCAGCGCGCATGATGCACAGCTCAGTTTTACCTTGCGCGCGTCGGGTACAGCATGGAGCCCCGGCTACGTGGTGCAAAACGCAGCCCGGCTGGGTTTTGTTGCAGGGTCAATTCCTGGTCGCATGGTTTTGCCCGCCACTGAGCGCGGCGGTGCGCCATTGCTGGGCCTGGCGTTCGACACGCAAGCCGCCCTGGCTGAAGACCCTGAGCAAACCGCGCTGCGTGAAGTGACGCTGTCACTCGATGTGCCTCAAGTGCCGCGAAGTGAACAACCTTTTGTGCGCATGCGCGAATCAGCGGCA
>JAYVEE010000067.1:0-6727 GCA_043749005.1 Polaromonas sp.
GACGTGACCCGCTTGATTCAGGCTGGCCGTGACGTGTTGCTCGCTTCCCCGCGGTTCAAAGAGCTGCTGCAGTCGCTGCCACCCGTGACAGGCAGCCAGCCTCAACCTTGATATCCATGCGGCTTACCAGCCTTGCGTGCCCGGGTCACCCTTGAATGGCCCGACCAGCTCGGGCGTAATCCAGCCGCCGTAAAACCCACCCGGCTGCGGCGTCACTCGTGCGCCGTCCACCGTGCAGCTCAAGTGGGTGGGGTAAAACGCAATGCAATCAGCGATGGCTTCAGCCCCATCAATACCGCCTTTGAGCGGGCGAGGGTAGCTCCAGCCGACGTTTGGCAAAACCTGCGTCTTGCTTACCAAAGACCAGTATGCAGCTGGCCCTTTCCATTCACAAAATGAGCTGCCCGCACCTTGGCGTAGCAGCGACTGGTCTACATCAGCCATTGGGATGTAAAAGCTGGGCGGGTGCGATGTCTCCAGAACCAGCACCGCCATGTTGGTACGAGCCACTTCGATTGCGCCCCAGCTGATCACGACTTCGCGCGTGTCCTGCACCAGCCGGGGCGGACGCGGAAAGTCCCATACAGATACCTGTCCGGGCCCGGGCACAACGGCAAACGGAGGGCGGGTCTGCCCGCGCCAGTTCCAGTGCGCTCGGGCGGCATCTAACCAACTGGGTGTGGAGTCTACATACATGGCTCCATTTTTAGCGGAATCGGCTCATCAGCAAGCTCGAAGGGTGATTTTGGGCTTGCCCATACCCTTTTCAGGTACTAAAAGTGGCTTTAGCCCAATCTGTATATGATTAAAAAGCTCCTAAAAGTATAGCAAATTTAACGTTTTGGCTTCTGCACAAGCCCAGCCAGCCGCAAAGCGCCGTACCGTGCTAATCTTGTAGAACGACTTTCGAAATACAAACTCACAAGACTGCGAGACACACCATGCCCGGACTTCTGCCCAACGTTGACCCTGACGGCCTGCTTGAATTCTCTGTGGTCTACACAGACCGCTCGCTTAACCACATGTCCAAAAGCTTTCAGCATGTGATGACCGATATTTCCGCCATGCTCAAAGAGGTTTACCACGCGCCATCCGCCGTGCTGGTACCCGGCAGCGGTACATACGGCATGGAAGCCGTCGCCCGCCAGTTTGCCGCTGGCAAGCATGTCATGGTGATTCGCAATGGCTGGTTCAGCTATCGCTGGTCGCAGATTTTTGACATGGGCAACATCCCCTCGTCGCACACGGTGCTCAAAGCCCGCCAGGCCAGCAAAGGCGCGCAAGAGCCTTGGGCGCCCGCACCCATAGCTGAAGTGCAAGCGGCAATAGCGAAAGAAAAGCCAGCCTTGGTCTTTGCCCCCCACGTTGAAACTTCCGCTGGCATGATGCTGCCCGACGGCTACCTGCGCGCAGTCAGTGATGCAGTGCACGCCGTCGGCGGTTTGTTTGTGCTCGACTGCATCGCATCAGGCGCGATGTGGGTAGACATGCAGGCCACTGGCGTTGACGTTTTGATTTCAGCCCCGCAAAAAGGCTGGAGCAGCTCGCCCTGCTGCGCCATGGTGATGCTGAGCGAACGCGCCCGCACGGCCATCGACAGCACCACCAGTTCAAGTTACGCCTGCGACTTGAAAAAGTGGCTGCAAATTATGGAAACGTACGAAAAAGGCGGCCACGCCTACCACGCCACCTTGCCCACCGACGCCTTGACCCGGTTGCGCGATGTGATGAGAGAAACCCAGGCTTACGGCTTTGCCAAAGTACGCGCCGAGCAAATGATGCTGGGCAGCAAGGTGAGGGAACTGTTCGAAAACCGCGGCCTGAAAAGCGTCGCCGCTGAAGGCTTCAAAGCTCCAGGCGTAGTCGTCAGCTACACCACAGACCCAGATATTCAGTCAAGCAAAAAATTCCTGGCCCAAGGCCTGCAAACCGCAGCAGGCGTGCCGCTGCAGTGTGATGAAGGTGCTGACTTCATGACCTTTCGTATTGGACTGTTTGGGTTGGACAAGTGGCATAACGTGGACAAGACGGTGGCTAACTTGGCTGGGGCGCTGGATCGGATTGGGGTGGTGGAGCCTTTAGTTGAAGAGGTGAGCTGAATTAAATAGACTGCGCCCAATCCGCGTCAAAAGCCCAATCGCAGGTTCGTCATTGCGGTTCTGAGCAGCAATCCATGAACCCGAATTTTTGCTTGAAAGTTGCCACTTGTATCGCCAAGTGACACACTGAAAGTGTGATCAAATCATCGCATCACAAGGGGCTACAGGCGTTTTTTGAGAAGGGCAGCAAGGCGTGCATCCAACCCCATCATGCTGACAAGCTCAATCGCCAACTGGCCGCTTTGAACCAAGCCGCAATGCCGGAACAGATGGACATTCCGGGCTGGCGGCTTCATTCTTTGTCCGGAGGTATAAATGGTCACTGGTCTGTTTGGGTCAACGGCAACTGGCGGTTGACTTTTATGTTCGTTGGTCAAGACGCCGTGCTGGTTAATTACCAGGACTACCACTAGATTATTTGAAAGTTGATGATGACTATGCACAACCCAACGCACCCTGGCCTGATCATTCGTGATGATGTTTTGCCTGAGTTGCAACTGAGCGTGAACGAAGCAGCGGAGCAGCTAGGCGTATCGCGCGTCACTCTGTCGCGTGTCATCAATGGGCGCTCTGCCATCACTGCCGAAATGGCGCTTCGTGTTGGCAAGTGGGTCGGTAATGGCCCTGAAATCTGGCTTCGAATGCAGGGCCAGTATGACCTTTGGCAGGCCAGGACAAAGGGTGACCCGAAGGTCAAGAAGGCGAAACGGCCTGTGGTCGCTTCTGCCTCACTTGCTTGAAGGTTTTAATGCTTGCAAATGCATGATTCTGAAGTCGAAAATATTAAGCAGAGTCTGCGTCCCATTCACACCGAAGCGGACTATGACGGCACCGTCAAAATGATGAACGCGATATTGGATGTGACCGGCGACTATGAAGATCGTCCACTCTCAGGTGTGCTCGATCTGACGTCTGACGTCTGACGTCAGACTTGGTGTCACGCTATGAACAGGAACACCACCCGATAGAAGCCGCGAACCCCAAAGACGCCCTACGGTTTTTGATGGAGGCGCGCGCGGCCTGAAGTAGGAAGACCTGTCGAGCGTTGTTCCTCAGGGCAACTTATCGGCGATTCTGGCGGGCAAACGAAAAAATCAGTGCTGCGATGGCGGGAAAACTGGGTGGCGTTTTTGGTGTTAGCCCGGCGATCTTCGTGCCTAAATAAGCTGGCAGTTGCATATCGCTCAGAATATTTAAAGAGGCACAGTCTGGCCTTCCACGGCCCGCTCGCTTAACATTTAGGTTAACAACTGCTCAACCATGGTGATCGTTTATAAAAAACTGTGACTTAGAAATGCAGTGCTAAACAAATACTGTTCGATTAAAAAAGGGATAAGCACGATGGATGCAAACTGGTTGAGTCGCGCACTCGCGCCTGAGGTGGTTATTCCGACCTTGATAAGTGCGATCTTTGGCATAGCAGCGATTTGGTATGCCCGGCGCGGACCCGTGATTAAGGCGCGTCAACGTGACTTTGCCATTTCCGTGCGACGCAAAGAAGTCTTTTCGCCACCCATTGTCAGAATGGACGAGTTCAATCTTCAGTTCCGTGGCAAGCCTGTTACTCATGTAGCGGAATATCGTTTTGTCGTTGCAAACACGGGATATGAGCCAATTGTCAAATCAGATTTCGATGAGCCGGTTGCACTCAAGTTTGAAAGAGGCGGGGAAACATTTGACTACAAGGCAACGATTTGTAGTCCTAAAAATCTAAAAATCTAAAAATTAATTTGAGTTTTGACCACGCAGATAACTCGACGGTCTTGGCGCCAGTTTTGCTAAACCCAAGCGACTTTGTTTGTATCGATTTCGTCGCAACTAATCGACCGAACCTCATTTGCACTGTTCGAATCAGGGGAATAATTTCTTTTGAAACGCTTAGAAGCGGTGTGTATAACAGTGGGTCAACGATGGATCCACTCATGTTTGTCTTACCTTGACTTCTGATGGCGACCATGCCATTGTGGGGACAGATCCTCGTGCGGAGTGACATAAAAAGTAGTTTTGAACCGCAATTGAATTGGGGAACGTTAGTTTTTGTCGTTATCGGCTTGATTATTGTTTACGGCGGCATTTGGATGTATCGACGTTTTGGTTTTTTACGACAAGCGCGGTACCTAGGTGGTGGAACAGAAGAGCTGTTTCTTTTCGGTGAGAACGAAAACATCAAATAGTTAGATTTTTCAAGTTTAAGGAACTGGTAAACATTGACGATGTGTAGCGACAGCTCAGGCAGTGCGGTCTCGTGACACCCAATAGGACACCTGACTACAGCCATTCTTTGCGGTTTGCTTGAATTGGTTATCTAGCATTGGCGCAAAGGCAAAATCAGGCTAGTAGAACAAAACTGCCTAAAATTGACGTCTACGTAAACGTCAATTAGGCGTTCAATGTCAATTCAGCCGATTAGCTTCTTCAAAAGAAACACCTGCATGCCAGTCTGGAGACAAGACTAAACGCCCGTACTGCCGACTTCCAGGCCAGTGAGCCACCCTCACCCCAACTCATACCAAACCCCACGCCCACTCCCCTACTACTGCAAATACCCCCGCCGCCACCAGATTGCAAAAATGCTGCTTCACGCTATTCCGGTTGGCCTCAGTCAGGTTTAAGGCATCAGGTATCGTCACCCGCCCGTGGTCATGCGCAAACATTGCTGATATTTAGCGACATCTTTTGCCGTGCAGCCAGCTAGCACCCAATTGCACCCAATTGCACCCAATTAAACGGTGAAAGCTGAACTTATGAACTTTCAAGCAGACTCCCGAAAAACCGTCGGTGTCGCAAATGTCCACTACCTGAATCGCATACTAAAGTTGTGAATGAACGCTACAGGCGCTTTCGCTGCTCAGCTCACTTACCCAGCCGCATGTTCGGTGCCGGCGTGGTGGATACGCCCTGATCCAGCGCTGCCTGGTGCTGTACTTGCAGGGCACGCTGGTAGGCGGGGCGATGTTCCAGCCGCTGGTGGTAACGGTGCACGGCATCGGGAAATTCCAGCGCCAGACCCAGGTGGCTGGCCAGCATCAGGGCGTAGTGGACCGACACATCGGCCGCTGTAAAACGGCCAGCGCACAGAAAGTCCTGCTGCTGCAGCGCTGCATCAATCGCCTTGAGCCGAGCCAGAAACCAGCGGCTGTAGTCATCTGCGACCTGGGGCTGTTTGCGCGCCTCGGGCTCAAAGTGGGTATAGCGCAGCACAAGCGTTTGCGGAAAGGTCAACGTGGCTTCGCCCATGTGAAGCCAATTCAGGTAGGCGCCATGAGCCGGGTCTGTCACTGCCACATCGAGTTGGGTGGGGCTGTGCCGTGCCGCAAGGTATTGGCACATCGCTGCGGATTCAGTCATGCGGGTATCGCCCTCAACCAGCAGCGGCACGGTGCCCAACGGGTTGTCTGCCAGGAAATGGCGGGCCAGCGCGCGCGGCGGGAAAGGCAGCATGCGCAGTGTGTAGGGCAAGCCCAGTTCTTCGAGCATCCACAAGGGTCGGAACGATCGGGCGCTGATGCAGTGGTGCAGGGTGATCATGCGCATAGTCTAGAGTGCCGTGGGTCACATGTCCCGCCATCAATACGGCAAATCAGGCCATAGGCGCGTACCGACAGAATGAGTTTAAATATCGCACTGGCACACGCTGAGCAAAACAAACAATCATGACCAACCCACTTATAGCGCGCAACACTGCTGCTTTACCGATATGAACCCAACCCAAAACCTCGCCCTTGTCATCGGCTCAGGCGGCGGCTTGGGCGCTGCAATGCTTTCACAGCTTGCGGGCACTGCCAGCTATAAGGGTGCCATTGGCTTCAATCGCAGCACAGAAGTTAGCATTGACTACCATGACGAAAGCAGCATCGCAAAAGCCGCTCATTACATCGTTGACTTATGCAAAACATCGAATCTGCAACTCCGCCTGCTGGTCGTCACCACGGGATTTTTACATGGTGCGCAAGGCCAACCAGAGCGCAGTTTTACCAATCTTGATGCCGCCTACCTTCAGCATGTTTTCAAAATCAATACTTTAGGCCCAGCGCTGGTGATGAAGCATTTTTTGCCATTGCTGCCCAAAACCGGGCGCTGCGTAGCGGGATTTTTGTCGGCCAAAGTGGGCAGCATCAGCGACAACGCGTTAGGTGGCTGGTACGGTTACAGGGCCTCCAAGGCGGCGCTGAACCAGCTGGTCAAAACAGCGTCGATTGAGCTGACGCGGCGCAACAAAGACAGCATTTGCGTCAGCCTGCATCCCGGCACGGTGGCCACGGCACTCAGTGAGCCGTTCGCCAAAACGGGTTTAAACGTGCGGCCAGCCACTGAAGCCGCCGCTGACTTGCTGGCCGTGCTGGCGGGTTTGAGTCCGGCTGATACGGGCTGCCTGGTTGATTACCAGGGCCAAAAACTGCCTTTTTAAGTAACTTTGGTCTAATCTAATGCGAGAAATTGGCCTTTAACCCAATAAATAGGGGCGTAAAAAGCTCCTGAATTAATAGCAATTTTGCAGGTTCATGCTGATATTTCATCATTCACCTAGTTCCGCAAAAATCAGCCACCTTGATGGCGGCCACCAGGGCACGCGTTTTGCTGGAAGCAGTATGTAGGCAGACGTGCTTCATGATTGTCAGAAAACAGCT
>JAYVEE010000068.1:0-6598 GCA_043749005.1 Polaromonas sp.
GGCTGCAGGCACAAGGCCACAAAGTGCTGATGGTGGGCGATGGCCTGAACGACGGGCCGACACTGGCTGCGGCTAATGTGTCTGTTGCAGTGGGTACAGCAGTGCCGTTGACCAAAGCGCAAAGTGATTTGGTGCTACCCGGTGCACAACTTTTTCTGTTGCCGGTCATGTTGGGCCAGGCCAGACGTACGCTGAAAATCGTCAAACAAAACCTGGCTTGGGCAGCTATTTACAACGCAACTTGTGTGCCATTAGCAGTCGCGGGAATGCTTCCGGCGTGGCTGGCGGGGCTTGGCATGGCGCTCAGCTCGCTGCTGGTAATTGCAAATGCGGCGCGATTATCGCAATTTAAAACTGACCCGTGATGGACATCCTGTTTTTACTTGTTCCGTTGTCTGTGCTGCTTGCGCTTGGCGTGATGGGCGTTCTCGCATGGGCGGTATGGGCGGGCCAGTTTGAAGAATTAGACAGTGAAGGTGAGCGCATTTTGATGGCGGACGCTGGAGCAAGCTTGATCCATATCAATACGCCCACTGAGTTTGTTAAGGACACTTGACTTGTAACTTTAGGCAGAGGATATTTAATATGAGTGCTGTAATTCCCATTCCAACCGTTCATGTGCCGCAAAGGGTCTGGTCGGCCTCAAAAGCCACCGTGTACAACGACAAGGTGGTACGCCAGTTCAGCGTCATGGCGATTGTGTGGGGCGTCGTCAGCATGCTGGTGGGTGTGTTCATTGCGGCGCAAATGGCTTGGCCAGAGCTAAACTTTGGTATTGCCTGGTTGTCATTTGGTCGGCTTCGCCCGCTGCACACCAATGCAGCCATCTTTGCTTTTGGCGGTTGCGCTTTGTTCGCCACCAGCTACTACGTGGTGCAGCGCACCTGCCAAACCCGCATCATTTCAGACAAGCTGGCCGCGTTTCACTTTTGGGGCTGGCAGGCAGTCATTGTGGCTGCGGCAATTTCGCTGCCCATGGGTTTTACCCGAGGCAAGGAGTATGCTGAACTGGAATGGCCAATCGCCATTTTGATTGCGGTTGTCTGGGTGGCCTATGCGATTGTCTTTTTTGGCACTGTGGGGATCCGCAAGGTCAGGCACATCTATGTAGCCAACTGGTTTTACGGCGCCTTCATTATTGCTGTTGCCATGCTTCACATTGTCAACGCAGCTGTGATGCCTGCGGGCTGGATGAAGTCTTACTCAGCATATGCAGGTGTGCAAGACGCAATGATTCAGTGGTGGTACGGGCACAACGCCGTCGGTTTTTTGCTGACGGCGGGGTTTCTTGGCATTGTTTATTACTTCATTCCAAAGCAGGCAGAGCGGCCGGTATATTCGTACCGCCTGTCAATTGTTCACTTTTGGGCATTGATCTTTACCTACATGTGGGCTGGCCCGCACCACTTGCACTACACCGCCCTGCCTGATTGGGCGCAGTCGCTGGGTGTGGTTTTTTCGCTTATCTTGCTGGCGCCTAGCTGGGGCGGCATGATCAACGGCGTGATGACACTTTCTGGAGCATGGCACAAGCTGCGTGATGATCCCATTATTCGGTTCATGATTGTTGCGCTTTCCTTTTACGGCATTGCGACATTCGAAGGACCGATGCTGTCCATCAAGACAGTCAACGCACTGTCGCATTACACCGACTGGAACATTGCTCACGTGCATGGTGGAACGCTTGGCTGGGTTGGTTTCATATCGATGGGTGCTTTGTACTTTTTAATTCCGCGCATGTTTGGCCAGATAAAAATGTACAGCGTTCGCGCCATTGAGGTTCATTTCTGGATCGCAACATTTGGCATCGTGCTGTATATCGCTTCAATGTGGATCGCTGGTGTGATGCAGGGTTTGATGTGGCGCGCTATCAATCCTGATGGTTCGTTGACCTACACCTTTGTCGAGGGTGTGAAGGCTACCTATCCGTTTTACGTGGTCAGGCTTTTGGGCGGGGTCTTGTATTTTGCCGGTATGTTGGTGATGGCTTGGAACGTGTTCATGACTGCGCGAGCAGGCAAGCCAGTTGACGCGGCTGTTCCATCAATTCTGGCTCACGCCTAAGGAGGTCGCGATGGCATTTACCCACGAAAAAGTCGAAACCAACAACACATTGATGATTGTGCTGATTTTGATAGTGCTTGCTGTAGGCGGCATGGTTGAAATTGTTCCGCTGTTCTTTCAAAAGTCGACAACACAACCGATCAAAGGCATCGTGCCTGATTCTGCTCTCAAGGTGGTGGGTCGGGACATTTATGTGCGCGAGGGTTGCTACAACTGCCATTCACAAATGATCCGTCCACTAGTCGCGGAAACTTTGCGCTATGGTCACTATTCAGTAGCGGGTGAGTTCGTATATGACCATCCATTCCAGTGGGGCAGCAAACGCACCGGGCCTGATCTGCACCGAATCGGCGGCAAATACAGCGACGAGTGGCAGCGTCTGCACCTGATTGCACCTCGCGATTTGGTCCCCGAGTCGATCATGCCAGCCTATCCATGGCTAGAAAAAGCGCCTGCAAACCACACAACCATTCAGGCCCACATGACGGCTTTGCGCAGAGTTGGCGTGCCTTACACAGATGCCCAGATTGCTGCTGCTCCGGATGAAGTCAAAGGCAAGACTGAGCTGGATGCCCTGGTGGCGTATCTGCAAGGCCTGGGTCTGGCGCTGAAATAACAAGGACAAAAAATGAACTTAGATTTGGACATCAATACTCTCCGCAGTCTGGTGACTGGCTTTAGTTTCTTACTTTTTATCGGCATTATTGTTTGGGCGTATCGGCCAGCTCGAAAAACTGGTTTTGACGAGGCTGCGCAATTGCCCTTTATCAACGCAACAAACCGCGACAAGGAGACCTGACCATGAGTGATTTTGTCAACGGGTTCTGGCCGTGGTACGTCGCAGCTATCAGCGTTGTGTCGATACTTGCATGTGGCTTGCTGCTCTATGTGGCAGGTAAGGCATCGGTAGTACAACATGATGGCAAGGTCATAGACAACACCACAGGCCATGTTTGGGACGAGAACCTTCGTGAGTTCAACAACCCGTTGCCGCGCTGGTGGCTGTGGCTATTTATTCTGACCATTGTTTTTGCGCTGGTTTATCTTGTTGTGTTCCCGGGACTGGGCAGCTACAAAGGAATTATGAAATGGTCGACTGAAGGTGAACATCAACAAGATGTTGCCCAGCTACGTGCACAAGTGGCCCCGCTTTACGCAGCATTTGCAGCCCAACCCGTTGAAGCTTTGGTCAAAGACTCCCGTGCTCTTGCTGCCGGTGAGCGGTTGTTCATGAACAACTGTTCGCAGTGCCATGGCTCAGATGGCGCTGGCAGCAAGGGGTTTCCAAATCTGACAAATGCGAACGCGGCCTGGCTGGGCGAGCGCGGCGCGGCGCATATTGTGCAAACTGTCACCAACGGGCGTACCGGGTTGATGCCGCCCATGGGCGCAGCAGTCGGTGGGGACCCTGAAATAAGCGACGTGGCCCATTACGTGTTGTCCTTGTCGGGCAGTCCGCACAACGAGATCAAGGCTTTCAGCGGCAAAGCAAAATTTACTACCTGCGCCGCCTGCCACGGTGCGGATGGCAAAGGCAACAAGGCTCTGGGCGCGCCCAACCTGACCGACGATTACTGGCTGCACGGCTGGGGCGAAGCTGCCATTGTCAGCGCTATTAAAAACGGTAAAAATAATGTGATGCCAGCCCAGTCTCCCAAGCTGTCAGCTGAACAGATTCACGTGGTGGCGGCCTATGTTTTGAGCCTTTCTAAAAGTACTCTTCCAATGGCTGCACCCAAAACACCCTAGAGACAAATGGCGACCAACAGTATTCAGCCTGCGCCACCAGAAAGGCGTGTGATTCCGATAGCTGTTGATGACTCTGCAGGTGTCGTATCGCTATACCTGTCTGACCCTAAAATTTATGCGCGCAGTGTGTCAGGATGGTTTAACCGTTGGCGCTGGGCCATGGTGTTTGCAACGCAGTTGGTGTTTTACGGCTTGCCATGGCTATCGATCAATGATCGTCAGGCCATGCTTTTTGATTTGGCTTCCCGGCGCTTCTATATTTTCAATCTGGTACTGTACCCGCAGGACTTGATTTATCTGACCGGGTTATTGGTCATCAGCGCACTTTCACTTTTCTTGTTTACTGCAGTCGCTGGGCGTTTGTGGTGTGGCTATACCTGCCCTCAAACGGTGTACACCGAAATTTTCATGTGGGTTGAGCGCAAGATCGAGGGCGACCGCATAGTTCGTATGCGACTGGATAAATCGCCTTGGGGCTTGAACAAAATTTGGCGTAAAAGCGCCAAACAGGCGGTGTGGATTGCGATTGGGGTGTGGACGGGCTTTACCTTTGTCGGATACTTTACGCCTGTCAGGCAACTGGCAAGTGAAGCACTGAGTTTTGGTTTGGGACCCTGGGAGCTGTTCTGGATTTTGTTTTATGGTTTTGCAACTTATGGCAACGCAGGTTGGATGCGCGAGCAGGTGTGTAAATATATGTGCCCGTACGCCCGCTTTCAAAGTGCCATGTTTGACCGCGACACCTTGACGGTGACCTATGACCTGGAACGTGGTGAAGGGAGGGGTTCACGCCCGCGCAGCGACACACCGGCTCAGTACCATGCCAAAGGCTTGGGCGACTGCATTGACTGCGGCTTGTGCGTGCAGGTGTGCCCAACTGGCATCGATATTCGCAACGGCTTGCAATATGAATGCATCAGCTGCTCGGCGTGCATCGACGTGTGTGACTCCGTCATGGACAAAATGCATTACCCGCGCGGGCTGATTCGAAATAGCACTGAAAACGGCGTGGACCAAAATTTGAGTCAGGCGCAAATGTTACGGCGGATCTTCAGACCTCGTGTGCTGGTCTACACAGCTGTGCTCGGCGCTATCGTTATTGGCATGTTGTGGAGTCTGTTTGTGCGAAGCAACTTCAAGGTCGACGTGCAGCGTGACCGTGGCTCCATTGCGCGTATGGTGGGGCAGGGCGTATCTGAAAACGTTTACCGCATTCAAATCATGAATGCCACGGAGCAGGTGCAAAGCTATGTCATTCAGATCAAGGGACTTGAAGGCGCACAAGTTTTGCCTGACGTGGCGGTTGCCATTGATCCCGCCAGCTCCCGTTGGCTACCCGTACGCGTGCAGGTTCCGCCAGGTCTGGCCTCTGGTTCACATCCGATTGCCTTTGTCATAACTTCTCAAACTGCTCCAGCCAGTGCAGTGGTTGAAAAATCGGTATTTTTAGTTCTCCGATAAATTAATCCCTGACTATATTTTTTAGGCCCTGATTCATGATCAATCTCATCAAACCCACCCTGCTGTCAACAACTGTACGTCCCTGGTACAAAGAGTTTTATGTCTGGATGGTAATTGCCGGGCCCGTGTCGGCCGTGCTGGCCTGCGCTGTAACGGCTGTATATATTTTGCAAGGACCAGACGCCGTGGTGTCCGAAAACTATTACCAGGAAGGTCTTGCGCTGGCCAAAGAAGTTGAGGTAGCCCAACCTGAGATGCAGCCTGCCAAGACGGGCCGCAATCACAGCGCAACCGGGGGCGACAAAAATGCCAAACCTTGATCTGGAAAGGTCCCGTACTGTCACGCGTTGGGTATTAATCACCTGGCCTTCCTTTTTGGCAGCCTGCGTGCTGGAGGCGCTGGTATTTTCGGCCGTTGACCCTGGCGAAGTGCATTGGCCAGGCCAAATCGCCGAACCTTCACATCAGGCGGTTTACACCGCAGCGTTTTTCAGTTTTTGGCTGATTTCGATGGCCAGTTGTGCCCTTGTGTTGTGGTTAAGCAAACCACCGCGGGACGTTAACGACACAGCTCGTGATTCACAATTCCTTTAAGCGCATCAGCGTTTTGTATATGAATATGCCGCTGATTAACGGTAATGATGTTGTCTTCGGCAAATTTTGAGAAAGTACGACTGACGGTTTCAAGTGTCAGCCCCAGATAACTGCCAATTTCTTCCCGCGTCATGCGCAAAATCACATCTGAACTTGAAAAGCCGCGCGCATGAAGCCGTTGCATAAGATTTAACAAAAAGGCCGCCAGGCGCTCTTCAGCCCGCATGTTGCCAAGCAAGAGCATCACGCTGTTTTCACGCACGATTTCGCGGCTCATGATTTTATAAACATGGTGTTGCAACGCCTTGACTTCTCGGGCGATTTCTTCAATCCGGTCAAACGGCAGGGCGCAAACTTCAGTGTCTTCCAGCGCAATCGCATCGCAGGTGTGTAGTTCAGTAGCTATGCCATCCAGTCCCAAAATTTCCCCGGCCATTTGAAAGCCGGTAACCTGGCTGTGTCCATCTTCAGAAGTGACCGAGGTCTTAAAAAAACCACTCCGTATGGCGTATAGCGATGTAAAGCTGTCGCCCGCTCTGAAAAGCGCACTGCCGCGTTTGACAAAAGGCCGCTTGGTTACCAGCTGGTCAACACGCTTCAACTCTTCAGCATCGAGCTCGATGGGCATGCACAACTCGCGCATGTTGCAGTTGGAGCAGGCAATTTTGATGAAATGTTTATCCAAATTTGACCCTGAAGCTAGTGAGGTTGATAAAACCTGTGATGTTAC
>JAYVEE010000069.1:0-6575 GCA_043749005.1 Polaromonas sp.
AGACCTTGTCTCCGATGGACGGCAAATTGCTGCACGCAGCACTTGTCAAGGCAAGTAGCGGAATTCGCAGTTTGATCAAATTGTCTGGCAGCGGCATTACCCTGATGCTGTCTGCCATACCGCTCAGGCACCGGCTGGGCAGTCATTGCGAACAGATTGCCCTTTTTTTTGAGCGTCGCGCCATCTGCGATTCAGGCATATTCGTCTTTTTTGCCCGCAATCACAATTTGACGCCCACCGAAGAGCAGGTACTCAATCTGCTGTGCCGATGCATGACCACGCCAGACATCGCGATAGAACTCGATGTGGCTGTATCCACCGTTCGCAGCCATGTACGCAGTTTGTGCATCAAAACCGGCGCAAGAGGCGCGCGGGAGTTGATCAACCGGATTGCGACGCTGCCTCCAGTAGGGGCGACCCGCTGCCTTGAGATGCATTAAGATTCACTAAGGCTGCCCTCTAGCGGGCAACTTCAACCGCACCGTGCTAGATTACAGCCCACGATGAAGCTGAAAAATCTACCCGATGACGACCTGTACGCCCACTTAACTCCCACGTTGCGCGCACTTGCCATACGCGGTGTGGTGCGCAGCTATCTGAAAAAATCAATATTGATCAACGAGGGTGATGAGGGCGAAAGCGTTTTTGTGCTGCTCAAGGGTAGCGTCAAGGTGTTCTCGATGGACACAAGTGGCCGCGAAATTGTCTACGGCAAAATTCAGGCGGGGGACTACTTCGGCGAAATGTCGCTGGACGGTGGCCCGCGTTCAGCCTCGGTCATGACGCTGGAGCCGTGTATCTGCGCCGTGCTGAGCCGCCACAACCTGAGCGAGCATTTGGCTGTTGAACCGCAATTTGCACTTGATCTGGTAGTGCAAGTTATTCACCGTGCCCGCGCGGCCACCGAGGTAGCCCGTACCATGGCTCTGCTGGATGTGTACAGCAGATTGACAGCTGTGTTGCAGGAAAACTTGCGCGACTCGCACTACCAAAGCCACCCGGGCTACAAGACCAGAGCCGGGAAGCCCGCAGAACCCGCCTTGATTGAGCCGTTTATTCTGGAGCCCATAACCCACCAGGATTTGGCGGGCCGCATTGGCGCATCACGTGAGGCGATCAGCCGAATCCTCAAAGCGCTAGAGCGCGGTGGACATCTGATCATGAGCACCAAGCGCATCACATTGCTGAAAAAACTGCCAGAGCGGTTTTAAACGTTTTATTTAGCTACTGTTTTTATAGTCTGTTGCACCCGTTTTCATTGGGTAGAAGCCGACTTGGTGCCTGACTGTCAGTTTTTTGCGAGATCATCGAGAGCTTTCGACCATGCCTTTGCGTTGCCAGTCCTGTTTCACCTTGTGCCCGGACATTTACCGGTTTTGCGGTAACTGCGGTACGCCGCTGGCTGCAGGCAGTTCATTGTCCACTGATGCCTTACCCCAGATACGCTGGGGCGGCTTGAAACACGCCACTATTGTTTTTGCAGACATCGTCAGTTCAACCGAGTACGTAGCTGCGATGGATGCCGAGCAGGCCATGGATCAGCTACGCCCCGCAGTACAGGCGATGTGCCATTCCATCGAGCGCTTTGGCGGCACCGTGGTTCGCACGCTGGGCGATGGCATCATGGCCTTGTTTGGTGCACCACTAGCGCTGGAGGGCCACGCTGTTTTGGCCTGCGAGGCTGCTCTGGCCATGCAGCAGACCTTTCAAAATCACCCTCAAGGTTTGCATATACGGGTGGGTCTGCACACCGGGCAAGTCGCGCTTGATGCTGATGCAGCCGATGCCAGCAAAGGAGGTGGTGTGCATGGTCACGCCGTCCATGTAGCTAGCCGCGTGGTGGCGCTGGCTGAGGCAGGCGGCATTTGCCTGACCGAACCCTGCCATGCGCTGGTCAAAGCCCGCTGTAAAGTGCAGTCCATGGGTAGTCATTTGCTCAAAGGCATGTCTGAGCCGATGGAAATTTTCCAGTTGCAGGGGATGACAAACGATGCTGGCAACCTATCCTTTCACGAAGCCAAGTTGTCGCCTTTTCGGGGCCGTTGCGCAGAGCTGACTGCTTTACAAGAAGCGCTGGCATGCGCTGAAAACGGGCAGGGCCGGGTGGTTGGTTTGTCGGGCCTGCCTGGCTCGGGCAAAAGCCGGCTGTGTCTTGAATTTGCGCAGTGGTGCACAGGCAAACACATTCCTGTCCTTGAGGTTCGTACCCAGCTTTACGGGCACGCCACGCCTTTACAGGCCGTGTTGACTCTGTTGCGCACTTGTTTTTTCAGCATCAGTCCGATACACGATGCGTCTCAGGCGCGGATGTGCATTGATGAGCAACTGGCTTTGCTGCCATCAAGAGAGCCTGGTGATGCGCTGCTGCTGCAAGATTTTCTGGGGGTTCTGCAAGCAGGCAGTCAGGCAAGTCCGTTCAACGCCAAAGCAAAGCGTTTGCGCCTGCTGGCTTTGATGCGAGAACTGGTCAAACACTTGGGGTGCCATCCACACGTCATCATTTTTGAGGACCTGCACTGGCTGGATGATGCCAGCGCCGAATTTTTGCTGGCCTTCGGTGATGCCGTGGCCGGTACGCACCTGTTGCTGCTGCTGAACTACCGCAGCGACTACCTCACACCTTGGCCCGTATGGCCGCATTTTCAGGCAGTCGCACTGGAAGACCTCAGTGCCGGTGATACCGACCAGCTGGTTCGTACCCGCCTGATTGACCAGCCGCTGTTGCTGCCTTTTTTGCCGCTGATTGTTGAACGTTCGGCGGGCAATCCGTTTTTTGCGGAAGAACTCATCAGCACGCTGGTTGAGAAAACGTCAGCACTTCAATTTTCAGCGCAAAACCCGCCCGACATGGCCGCCTTGTTGCAGGCGCTGCCAGCAACCGTGCAGGCTGTGATTGGGGAGCGAATCGACCGGTTGGCAAGCACGCAGAAATCTTTGCTGCATATTTGTGCTGTGATTGGCAAGGAAATTCCACTGTCAGTGCTGCAGCAGGTGGCGGTATATCTGGTCAGCCAGGTTGAAAGCGGACTGGACGCACTGTGCGAGGCCGACATGCTCAAAATGCTGCGCAACATGTTGCAGGGCAAGCACTTTGCGTTTCGCCACCCTTTGATTCAGGAGGTGGCTTACACCACCCAGCTCAAGGCCAGGCGCGCTAATTTGCATTCAGCAGTGGCCGTTGCAATGCAGGCGCATTACAGTGCGCAGCCGGGCGAGTTTGCGGCGCTGGTTGCTTACCACTTTGAGGCGGCGGGGCAGTTTGTCCATGCTGCCGTACACGAGGCGCAAGCTGCTAGATGGCTCGGGACCACCAATTCAGCGCAAGCCCTCAAACACTGGCGCAAAGTCTGGACTTTGCTTGATGGGCAGGAACGCTCATTGCAGGTGAACAGCCTGCGCGCACTGGCCGGCGGCCGGCTGGTTTATCTTGGCTGGCGCGAAGGTTTGCGCCCGGACGAAGCTCAGCAAATCATCCATGAGGCCATCAATCTGGCGCAGGAGGTAGACCCCCGTCTGGTGCAGTTGCTGCTTTTCGCGCAGGGGCGGATCAGGCAATCTGGCGGCGGCCCGGCGGATGAGTATGTTACGTGCATCAAGCAGGCACTTGCATTGAGCCAGTCAGGCAAGGATGTTGGCCGCATTGCCATGCTTCATGTGGCGCTCAGTCAGGCTTACGCCTGGGCTGGCTTATTGAGGGAAGGCCTGGCCGCCAGCGATGTGGCAATGGCAGGACTTGAACACATTGACAGCTTTGACCGCGAGTTCATCGACTTCAGTATTGAGCATTGGGCACTGGGTGTCCGCGCTCGCCTGTTGATACGCATGGCCCGCTTACAGGAGGCACAAGCCACACTTGAGCACATGCTATTTCTGGACCAAGGCCTGGCTGACCCGGTTATCGGCCAGATTGCCCACCATCTTCAGGTTGAACTCGCGTCCTGTTCAGGGCATGCCGACAAGGCCTGGAGCCACGCTGAAAAGGTGGCCCACATAGCGGCGCAATTTGCAAGTCCTTATTCCAGGGTGTTTGCTCTTTGGTGTGCTGGCAAGGCACAGATCACGGGTCTTGATTTCAAAGCCGCGCTGCAGAGCTATGCGCTTGCGCTGCAAGTGATTACGCAGACCCAGGTGGCGGTTGAGTTTGAAACTGAAATACGGGTTGGTCTGGCAGAAAGCCATCTCAGGCTGGGTGATTTTGAAAAGACACTGCAAGCAGCAGAGCAGGCGCTTGAACTGTCAAGGCAACGCAACAATCGCCTGACCGAATGCAAGGCACTGCTGGTGTGTGGCGAAGCATTGAAAAGATCTGGCAATGCCGCTAGTGCTGGTCGCGCGGACGATTGTTTTCGGCAGGCCCATCAGTTGATTGCCCAGACGGGCGCCGCAATTTTTGAGAATGAGCTTCAGCTGGCACGGGCTGCCTGATGCTTTCGTACGAGTAACGTGTATTCGCGCAAACCGTAACCCGTGACTACTTCGACCTGTGCGCCCAAAGTTTGCTGGCAATAGTTGCACCAGACTTCCGGCGGAGCGCTGTAAAGCTCTGGAATATGAGGTGTTCCACCTGGCATGGGGGCCAAAAAATTCACTGCAAATCCACGCTGGCTGGTAGCGTGCAACTCATCGAGTGTTTGCGCAATCATTTGTTCCCAAAGCGCATCCGGCTGGCTCAGCTTCACATTAAAAATGCCACTTGCAACCGCGTAATCAGCGACCCGAAAGCCGCTGCTGGCAATTTGAAATGCGGTGAATGCACGCTTTTTCCAGCGCTTTTGTGCCTGAGCAATCATCGCGGATGAAACATCGACACCCAGATAGTCGATGGTTTTTCTGCGGTGTCGCTTGCTTAAAAAAGCAAGCAATGCACCATAACCACAACCGATGTCATTAAGCTTTATCGCATCATCAAACAGGTTGATCTTTAGCAACTGCACAAAGCGCATTTCCTGAGTCGGCACGCATGACCAATCCACCCCGAGTGGACTTGGACCGTGGGTAAGGATTTTTTTGGAATAGTATTGTTCTACTTCACCAAACAACTTGTTCAATCCATCAGTCAAGCGTGGCCCGTTAGCCGGTGCGATGGCCACGGCGGTCATGACAACTTTACTTTTTTCTGACTGGTTTTGCGGCTGTTCTGGCCTTGCGTGCCGCATTGGCTGCTTGCACTGATTGCATCGGCAGCGAAACAGTCAGATAGTCCTGCTCCAGGTAATGTACCGGTCGACTTTTGTCGGTAATTTGCACTTGTGCATTTTCCTGCATGGGGTGAGAAGTGAAGTACACCGGCAGAGGTGCTTTGGCGGCCAGGTTTTTGACCAGTGCATTCACGATGGCTGCATCACCGTCCATTTTGGGTACATTCGATTCGTGCTTGCTCAACGCACCAATCAGGTCCAGCCAGCGGTTTTTGACCTCGTTGTTGCGGGCACTCAGGTTCAATGCTGCCACGCTGGTTCTGAAAGAGCGACCTTTTTTAAGGATTTTGAATTCCTTTTGAAGCGCCACCATTTCATCAACGCCACCCTGAAGAGTTGCGAGTCCCTGTGAAGGTGCGAAACGCAAATTTAATTCATCCAGCATGCTGCCGATATAAATGTCGTGTTCTTTCATGAACCATCCCATAGATGTCCTCCTTCGTGTTGTGCACAAGCCCCATGCAGGCCATCCATGTTACGCGAAGTAACAAAACTTACCCCTTTTAATTACAGGGGAAAACGTCTTTTTTCAGAGCGTTTTGACATTTGGCAAACATATCTTGGTACTAAACCGTGCCCGCTAAAAGCTCGTTCATTCCTTTTAACCGCGCATACAGCGGCGCAAAGTCCGGCGCGGTGATGTCAAACAGTTGCTGAAAGCTGTTGATGACAAAGTAGGTTTGTTGGTAGCTATCGATGTTGTAGCGGGTGCGCATGCAGCGCAGCAAGTCAAGTGCAATGCGCTTTGGCTCAGCGCTTTTAATGGCGTGTACCAGCTCGCCGGACGAGCTCAAAATGCCTGCGCCGTATGCCCTCAGGCCATCTTTTTGCTGTATCAAACCAAACTCAATGGTGTACCAGTACAGCCGCGCCAACTGCTCGCAAGCTCCCAGGTTGTGGGCTTTCAGCCCACCGGCACCATAGGCTTGCATGTGGTCGGCAAACACCGGGTTAAACAGCAGCGGCACATGGCCGAACAGATCATGGAAAACATCCGGCTCGACGATGTAGTCAAACTCCTCTGGCTTGCGAATCCAGTCTGTGACGGGAAATTTGCGATTGGCCAGTAGCGCAAAAAACGGTACCTCGGGTATCAGCCCCGGCACGGCAACCACTTGCCAACCGGTGGCTTTGACCAGACGCTCATTAATATCGTCAAAACGCGGGATGTAACTGGACTCGCCCAGCGAAGGCAGGGCGGCTATGAATTCGTCGCACGCCAGGCCAGGCAGCAACTTTGATTGCCGCGCATACAAACGGCGGTAAGTCTCGTGGTCTGCGCGCCCGTTGTGCGGCTCGATCGAGGGCTCGACAGGAAGACGACGCTCGACGCAATTTCCTGCGGCGTGCCCATGCGACCAGTCGGATTCAACCCCA
>JAYVEE010000070.1:0-6523 GCA_043749005.1 Polaromonas sp.
GGAGGTGCAACAACAACAGGCACGGGAGCGGCTGGGGCAGGAGGAACAATCGCACCATCACAACCTGGAAATGCCGTTGCAGGGGTCCAGAAAGCATCACGCCAGCAAAGTTCGTTAGTTCCGTTTTTCCAGACTAACTCGTTTGAGCCGTTTTTCCAGTTGTCGACAGTTTGTGCACCAGCGGCGGTAACGAGCGCTGCTGAAGCAAACAACATTGCCACTTTGTTGAGTTTCTTCATGGTTCTCCTCTAGAGAAAAGCCGCAGACTGGCTGCGATTGATAAGTTATACGCCTTGAATGACCATCACTCAAGACGTTACGATTATTGTGCCACAGTGGCCTGCACACACAAGCCCGCAATCGCTTTCAAGGCGCACAGACTAAATAATCTTCAGTGTTTGTTGCTGTCTAGCCACAAAATTGTACGGCCGCGCAATGCGTAAAATGCAGTGTACGGATCGCGTTCTGCGACAAGAAATCCAACCAGGCCGCACATGACCCAGTTTGCAAAAGAAACCCTGCCCATCAGTCTCGAAGAAGAAATGCGGCGTAGCTACCTTGATTACGCCATGAGCGTGATTGTGGGACGAGCATTGCCCGATGCGCGCGACGGCCTTAAACCTGTTCATAGGCGCGTGCTGTTTGCCATGCACGAGCTGAACAATGACTGGAACAAACCGTATAAAAAATCCGCCCGCATTGTAGGTGACGTGATTGGCAAATACCACCCGCACGGTGACCAATCGGTGTATGACACGATTGTGCGCATGGCGCAGGATTTTTCGATGCGCCATTTGCTGGTTGATGGTCAAGGAAACTTCGGTTCGGTTGACGGCGACAACGCCGCAGCTATGCGGTACACCGAGATCCGCCTGGCCAAAATTGCCCACGAGTTGCTGGCCGACCTGGACAAGGAAACCGTCGATTTTGGGCCTAACTATGACGGCAGCGAGCAAGAGCCGCTGGTTATGCCGACGCGCCTACCCAATCTTCTGATCAATGGATCGGGCGGCATTGCAGTCGGAATGGCAACAAACATCCCGCCCCACAACTTGAACGAAGTAGTCGACGCATGCCTGCATTTACTGAACAACCCCGAGGCAACTATTGATGACCTGATGGACATCATCCCAGCACCAGACTTTCCGACAGCAGGCATTATTTACGGCATCAATGGTGTTAAAGATGGTTACCGCACCGGGCGCGGCAAAGTCGTGATGCGTGCCAAATGCCACTTTGAAGACATCGACAAAGGCCAGCGCCAGTCCATCATCGTTGACGAGTTGCCCTATCAGGTCAATAAAAAAACGCTGCAAGAACGTATGGCTGAATTGGTGCATGAAAAGAAGATTGAGGGCATCAGCCACATACAAGACGAAAGTGACAAGTCAGGCATGCGGCTGGTCATTGAGCTCAAGCGTGGTGAAGTACCCGAAGTGGTGCTAAATAATCTGTACAAACAAACCCAGTTACAGGACACGTTTGGCATCAACATGGTGGCCCTTATAAACGGCCAGCCCAAACTTTGTAGCTTAAAAGACTTGATTGCTGTATTTTTGTCGCACCGCCGGGAAGTGGTAACGCGGCGCACTGTGTTCACGCTACGCAAAGCGCGCGAGCGCGGCCACGTTCTGGAAGGCTTGGCTGTCGCGTTGGCCAATATTGATGACTTCATTGCCATCATCCGCAATGCACCTACACCGCCCGTTGCCAAAGCTGAATTGATGGTCATACCGTGGGACAGCAAACTGGTGCGCGAGATGCTGACCCGCACCCGTGCCGATGGCGGGATTGTCAATGCAGACGATTACCGGCCCGATGGTTTGGAAAAACCTTACGGCATGGGTAATGACGGTCTTTACCGCCTGTCTGACACGCAAGCACAGGAAATTTTGCAGATGCGCTTACAGCGTCTGACGGGTCTGGAGCAAGACAAAATTGTGGCCGAATACAAAGACGTCATGGCCGAAATTGACGATTTACTGGATATTTTGGCCAAGCCCGGCCGAGTGTCCGTCATCATTGGTGAAGAGCTAGCAGCCATCAAGCAGGAATTTGGCCAAACCAAATTGGGCGCACGCCGCAGCCAGATTGAGCACTCGTCATTTGACTTGAGCACTGAGGATTTGATCACGCCCACAGACATGGTGGTCACGTTATCGCACACTGGTTACATCAAAAGTCAACCCTTGTCCGAATACCGTTCACAAAAGCGCGGCGGACGCGGCAAGCAAGCTACGGCCACCAAAGAGGATGATTGGGTTGACCAGCTCTTTATTGCCAACACTCACGACTACATTCTGTGTTTTTCAAACCGTGGCCGACTTTATTGGCTCAAGGTATGGGAAGTGCCCGCAGGTTCGCGTGGCTCGCGTGGCCGACCCATTGTCAACATGTTCCCGTTGCAAGAAGGCGAGAAAATCAACGTGGTGCTGGCACTGACAGGCGACAAGCGCGTCTTTCCGGCAGACCAGTATGTCTTTATGGCCACCTCAATGGGCACTGTCAAAAAAACGGCGCTGGACGAGTTCAACAACCCACGCAAGGGCGGCATTATTGCCGTCAACCTTGACGATGGCGACTTTTTGATAGGGGCAGCCCTGACCGACGGCAAGCATGACGTGATGCTGTTCAGTGACGGCGGAAAAGCTGTTCGCTTTGACGAAGAAGATGTAAGACCACTCGGTCGCAATGCGCGTGGCGTGCGCGGCATGGCGTTAGACTCAGGTCAAAGCGTTATTGCAATGCTGGTGGCCGAAGATGAACAACAAAGCGTATTGACCGCCACCCAAAACGGCTTTGGCAAGCGTACATCGATTACTGAATACACCCGCCACGGACGCGGAACGAAAGGCATGATTGCCATCCAGCAAAGTGAACGCAATGGCAAGGTGGTTGCCGCCACACTGGTCCATGCTGACGATGAGATCATGCTGATTACAGACAAGGGTGTTTTGGTGCGAACCCGTGTCAGCGAAATCCGAGAAATGGGCAGGGCTACTCAGGGGGTTACGCTGATTGGTCTGGATGAGGGTTCAAAATTAAGCGGTTTGCAGCGCATTGTTGAGAACGATGCCGCCTTGAACGACACCGCAGGTGATATATCTAACGATGACCCGTCAACATACTCAACGCCCTCCAACCCGGCTACCAACGAATGAAAAAACTCCTCACGTCTCTGGCTTTTTTTGCTTTTGCGCTTTCAGGCACTGTCCAGGCACAAACAGCTGACCCCAAACTCGAATGGGCTACAAAAGCTGTTGCATTGCAGCAAGGGCCTGAGCTTGACCGGCTGGTGAGTCAGCTGGCCGAGTCATCTTCGCAGGACAAAGTGCAAAGTTGGGGCGTCAAGCTGCGCTCTGATGTGCCTAAGGACAAAGTTGAACTAACCGCCCAGAGCTTGAACGCCGAATTGAAAAAGTACAACGATGATGTGACGAAGATCATCAGTGGAAAAGTCAACAAAGCCAGCGCTGAAAGTTTGATTCCGGTTTACATGTCGCGTTTTTCGATTGATGAACTTAAGCAGTTGGTCGCTTTTTTTGAGTCGCCTGCAGTGAAGAAATATCAGGCTGCAGCGCCTGAATTGGGCAATATTTTTGTCAACCAGTTGATCATGGAAACCCGTGCTGACGTCAGCGCGCGGGCCAAACAGTTTGACGACGCTGCCGCCAAAATTGTCGGTGCAGCGCCCAAAGCACCGGCTGCTGCCGCCCCTGACAGAAGCAAGCCAGCAGCCAAGAAATGAGCCTGAAACTCTCTGATTTACGTGGCCAAATTGATGCTATTGACCAGCAATTACTGGTGCTTTTAAACAGCCGGGCGGACGTAGCAGAAAAAGTTGGCGAACTCAAAAAGCGTGAAGGAACACCCTTTTTCAGGCCAGACAGGGTTGCCAAAGTCATTGAACAAATTCAGCATGTCAATCAGGGCCCGTTAAAAAACGAGCACATTGCGGCTGTATGGCGTGAAATTATGTCGGCTTGTCTGGCGCTTGAATCTCCTGTTCGGGTGGCATATTTGGGTCCAGCAGGTACTTTTAGCGAACAGGCAGCCTGGCAGTTTTTTGGTAGCAGCATCGAATCCGTCGCCTGTCCCAGCATTGATGAGGTTTTTCGTGCCACTGCATCGGGCAGCAGTCATTACGGCGTGGTACCAGTTGAAAACTCTTCAGAAGGTGTGGTTTCACGGTCTCTTGATCTTTTTTTGAATTCACCGCTTCACATAGTGGGTGAAACCAGTTTGATGGTGCGGCATAACCTGCTGCGTTTGACTGACAACATGGAGGGCATTGAGACGGTTTATGCCCATCCACAAGCCTTGGCGCAATGCCAGGCATGGCTGACCATGCATCTTCCCAAAGCTGGCCGGCAAGCAGCTTCAAGCAATGCTGAGGGCGCGCGCCTTGCGTCTACCAACCCGGCCTGGGCAGGTATTGCCAGCGAGCGCGCCGCGAGCCGATATGGTCTGCACACTACAGCTCACGGCATTCAGGATGACGCTTTTAACCGTACCCGGTTCGCAGTCGTCTGCTTACCTCAAGTACTGCCCTCGCCTCCTGCATCAAGCAAAGACTGTATCAGTCTGGTGGTGTCGGTGTCGAACAGGCCGGGCGCCGTACACGATTTGCTGGTTCCTCTGAAAGAGAATGGCGTGTCAATGACGCGTTTCGAGTCCCGCCCTGCCCGCTCGGGCCAATGGGAATATTATTTTTACATTGACTTGCAAGGCCATCCATCACAGCCTCATGTCCAGCGGGCTTTGATGGAACTCCAGCGGTTATGCGCGTTTTACAAGGTGCTTGGCACTTACCCGGTTAATGATTAATAGAAAACAGGTCTTATGTGATGTTTGAACAATTGGGTTTAATTGGGTGCGGCCTGATGGGTGGCTCGTTTGCACTGGCGCTTAAACGCGCTGGCCTTGTCAAGCGCGTGGTCGGTTACAGCAAATCTCCTTCAACTACTGAACGAGCGCGCCAGATGGGCGTGATTGATGTTGAAGCGCCTTCCGCGCTGCTAGCAGTTTCTGGCGCTGATATTGTGTTGTTGGCCGTGCCTGTTTCTGCCACAGAAGCCACGTTTAAAGCCATTCGTCACCTGATTACACCCAACACTCTCGTCATGGATGTGGGCTCTACCAAACGCGATGTAGTCGATGCTGCGCGCCGCGTCCTGCGCGATGACGTCGGCTGCTTTGTGCCTGCACACCCCATTACTGGCAAAGAACTTTCGGGCGTTGAGCATGCAGACAGCAATTTGTACACCGGCAAACAGGTCATCCTGACACCGATTGAGCGTACCTACACCGCTCAATTAAACAAAGCCGTCAGCCTTTGGACCGCATTGGGCTGCAACGTCGTGCAGATGTCACCGCAGGCTCATGATGCAGCTTATGCAGCCGTTAGCCATCTTCCGCACCTCATTGCTTTTACCCTGATGAACAGTATTTCCGGTCAAACTCAAGGGGTGGACTACCTGTCACTGGCAGGGCCAGGATTCAGGGACTTTTCACGCATTGCCGCCAGTGATTCAAAAATGTGGCGTGATATCTTGATCGCCAATCGCGAAGAGCTCTTGGCACAATCAAAAATTTTTCAACAAACTTTGCAGTCCCTTGAAAAGATGATCTCAGCCAGCGATGGCGACGCGCTGGAAAAACAGCTGGAAAGAGCCAGAGACACTCGGGCCAACTGGCGTATCAGCAATCAAAAACCGCACTAGCAACTCGCGGACATGTTCGATATTGAGTACTTAGATATCCCTCCACTGATTGCGGCGGGTGGCACAGTTCTACTGCCCGGCTCGAAAAGTATTTCAAACCGTGTTTTGTTGCTGGCGGCGTTGAGCCGGGGACAAACAACAGTCCACGATTTACTTGTGTCAGACGATACAAACGTCATGCTGGCGGCGCTACGTAAATTAGGTTGTACTGTCAGGCAAAACGGCAACAGCGTGATTATTCATGGCCTTGGCGGAAAACTGACCCATAACAAGTTGCAACTTTTTATGGGTAACGCGGGCACGGCCATGCGACCTTTGACGGCTGCACTTGCCATGATGGGGGGTGACGTTGAATTGTCGGGTGTCGCACGAATGCATGAGCGGCCGATTGGCGATCTTGTCGATGCCCTGCGCCAGCTGGGTTGCGGAATTGACTATTTGGGTAATGAAGGCTTTCCCCCCTTGCAGTTGCATCCTCGTGAAAAAGGCCGCCTGAAGCTGAACCAGCCTATTCAAGTCAAAGGTGATGTGTCCAGCCAGTTTTTAACCGCCTTGCTGATGGCATTGCCGCTGGTTGCGGAACAAAATATTCGAATCGAAGTGATTGGCGAACTGATCTCTCAGCCATACGTCGAAATCACGCTCAATCTGCTGGCGAAATTTGGCATACCGGTCGAGCGTGATGGATGGAAGCATTTCACCATTCCTGCAGCTTGCCAATACCTGTCACCCGGCGAAATACACATTGAAGGTGATGCATCGTCTGCTAGCTATTTTATAGCTCTCGGTGCATTATCTAC
>JAYVEE010000071.1:0-18468 GCA_043749005.1 Polaromonas sp.
CCGTCTTGTCCGACACGCGGAAGCGCACGCCGGTGGATGCGGTCACAAGCAGACATCCAAGCGAGTTTCCGCTTGCCAGGCGTTCGGCCGCGTTGCGCGTGTCGCCGCGCGGTCGAAGTTCCATGTGAAGTGTTATAAAAACAAAATTTGCTGGTCTTCGAAGTACCTATGGCAAAAAAGCGTAAAAATGTTAGCTCGCACCGTGTATGGGCGTGCGCTGCAGTCTCGGTAGTCGTTGTCGCCGCGCTTGTTGGGGTTTTGGTTTATTTTCTGGTCCCCCAAAACAAGGCGGGCATGTCTGCAAACCAACCTCCTTTTCCATCCCCACCTCCACCACCCAATCCGTCTCCTTCACCCGTTTTTTCTCCACCACCTTTACCATCACCACCTCCACCATCCGCATTGTCTCCACCTCCACACCCCGCATTGTCTCCACCTCCACCACTCACATTGTCTCCACCTCCCCCACTTGTGGCACCCCCACCGCTTGTGTCACCCCCACCACCTGGTAGCACTCAGCAACCCGGTTCCCTCAGCAAGCCGTGCGACATCCTGGCGGCGGGAGGAACGCCGTGTGCTGCGGCATACTCCACAACCCGATCGCTCTTTGCCGCCTTTGACGGACCCATGTATCGGGTCAACCGAACGGACGGCGGCGTGCTTGATATCCACCCTGTAAGCGCTGGAGGCGTCGCAAATGCCGCGGCGCAGGATGCTTTTTGCGCGGGAACTGCCTGCACCATTCTTGTGTTGTACGATCAATCACCGTTTCAAAATCACATGCCGACCGCACCTAATGGAACACAAGCGCCTGCCGACGCACCGGTAAACGCAACGCGACTCCCCACATTTGTTGGTGGTTCGAAGGTTTATGGCATGTACATGAAACAGAGGCAAGGATATCGCAACAACTCCGCGGTTGGGACTGCCGTTGGGGACGCATCCGAGTCGATTTATATGATCGTGTCCGGCGAAAATTTTAACGAGTATTGTTGTTGGGATTTCGGCAACGCGGAAAGAACCAGTACGGACAACGGAATCGTAAGTTTGGGCGTGTCACTGTGTTTTTTGTGTACTAACTTGCACTGTGCAGGGGACAATGCGCGCCTTGTATTTTGGGAATTATTCCTATTATGGGACTGGTTTTGGAAGTGGTCCATTTGTGATGTATGACCTAGAAAACGGCGTGTATCGAAGCAATCGTACGGGGGTCTCGAATTCTTATGAACCCCTTGCAACCGATGGGTACACACCCTCAAGTTTGTCATTGTCAAGCCAATATGTTACGGCGCTTGGTAAGGGTGGAACCAGCACTTTTGCCCTCAAAGGCGGTGATGCAACACAAGGATCCCTTACAACAATGTATGAAGGTTTGTACCCGGGTGGTTACTTTATGAGACTAGAAGGGGGGATCCTGCTTGGGATTGGAGGAGACAACTCGAATGGAGGCGTGGGTAGCTTTTTTGAAGGCGCAGTGATTCAAGGATACACCAGTGATGCCACAGACGCGGCGCTACAAGCGGAGATTATTACTGCGGGATACGCGGCGGTTGCAGGTGTGATAAGAACAACAGTGTATTTTTAAAATTTTGTTAAAAAAACATATTTTTCCCGCTTCTCTTATTTATTCCGATCATTGGCACGTGTCTTATTACAATGGCGCGTGAAGAGCCTCAGGCTATGGAGACTGGCGGCTCCGCAACATCGACTGGTAAAAAACGGGCCCAAGAGAAAGTACAGACGCTTGCACAAAAACGCGCGGCATCAAAAATCAGTGCCAACCACAAAGACGGTAAAATCATATTTTCATATGTTGACCTGGACGAACATGTGGAAATCCACCCGGATTCTTGGAAAGCAGCCGAAAAACTTGGTTTTTGTCTTGATAAAACTTTTCAAAACTCCTATGGCTACCCTGCGCAGAGCATTGGAAATACTTATGTGAAAATACACATAGTTCTCATGGCAGATTCAAAAGAAGCAGCTGTTTCGCATTGGAAATCTCAAGGGGCGCCAGAACACGCTTGGAAAGATATGGTTGTTTGCCACCTCAACGACTGTCCTCTGGATTTCAATCTTTCAAATCTGCTTATTGCGCCAAGTGAGGTAAACAGAGCACTTTGCAAAGGTGCATGTGCCTGGCAAAAAAAAAATCGTAAAGGCGCGTCGTGGATGTGTTCAGTTAGCATTGGTGGAAACACAGTTGTCACCAAAAGTTTGGGAACACCGGAGGAAGCGCAACACGCACGAGATATCCTAAAGATATCTCTTGTACCGCAATACATGCGTTCCATCATTTTCGAATATGGATTGATCCGCCCAACGGGGTTTGCCGCTTTTTACCAGTCAAGCGATACGCTCTTGGAACGCGCTTCGATGTACAAAAAAGAAGTTATGCCTGTGTACAAAAAGGCGGTCAAAACACGTTTCCATATATCAAGTTGTTCTCCCACTTTTTTACCAAAACTATTTTCGATGGAAGCTGTTGAACCTTTTGACCCTCTTCTTGATCTTGCGGTAACTTATCGAGGCTCTGGAGGATGTACAATCGATTTTTTGATTGAGAAACCTTGTTTTGAGATGTATATTAAACCATATCAAGGAAATTTTGGTTTGGATGCTGCTGGTTACCTATGTATTGGAAGTGATAAACTTCATATTTGGGTTTGCAACCGCAAACGAGGCAGCCACGCTTCGGATAAACTGGTTGTCCGCCACGCTGTGGGTGGAGTTATTGGACGTCGTGACGTACGCAAACGAACTCTCCAGACTGGAACACAAAGTGAAAACCTACAAGACATTGGCAAAGGTTATTGTGAACAAGGAAATAGGTTTCAGTGTCGCGTGCGTAACAACAACAAGGAGTATCATTTGGGAAGCTTCAAAACCGAAGACAACGCCAAGTTTGTGACCACGTTCCGCCGCAACAACTGGCGCATACTGATGCAGGAGGTTGAAGACTTCAAGGAGAACCACCAGCAAGTTGGCGCGCACTTGCGCGCACGCTGCGCGGAAGCATTGGCCAAAAGGGTGAAAGCTGTTTAAATTCTTCACCCTTGTTGCTGGTATTAATGGCATCCATTACCAAAACGTTGTCAATGCACTCGACTTCCGCCGCTGAAGTTGCGCTTGGTGAAAATGACGCGGTTCTTGAACTTCAGAATGTCATAAAATTTGAGGTGTTGGATGACGTCTTTAAGAGTTTTATTGAATCGTCCAACCTCACCACGGCGCCTCTTGTGCGTCGGTTTGCACTAGACGCACCTAGTGTTCCTTCCAAAATTCTCTACGACCACAATAGCATCACGTACCGAGCGACGTACTTCAAAGCGTCGTATGGGTATTACAGCAATCAGCAAACGGTGCTTGACATCAAACTTGCAAACAACGGTTTTGTGTATGAGCCAAAAGTGAGTGGTTTTGTGCTTGAGGAGAAACACCACAACCGACATGGGTGGGTTGTTGTCTCCAAGAAATATTTTGACCAGTTCCCGACTTTGCGATGGTTTATGGATGCATTACGCCTCGAACATATGGAAATTCTGTATCATTTTGATGACCAGCGTGTTGACGTGAAGATGCTACCAAACGATGCATCGAGTATGCAGGTGCTGGTCACCTACGAGCGAGGCTACCCTGAGTCTCGCGATGCACGAGGCATGCCTCGTTATTGGTAAAGACAGTATTTACAATTTTTTATCCCTTCTCCCATGGCTCTCCAAGACCTGTGGGATTCTTTAACTTTGTTTGTCAACGGACCTGACGCCCGCGAGCAAGCACGAGCTGCGACGCGCACGGTTCGAGCCGCGCAACGCGACGTCCATCGACTTCAACAAACCTACATATCCCGCGAGAATGCGGCAGTTGCGTCGATTCGCAGCAAAAGCCGACAAAGAGGCGTCAGAGCGGAGGATCTACGCGCCCTGGCACTGCAAGCCAAACGTGCCCAAGCAGGCGCCGCAACGTGCGAGCGTCGCATCACAATGCTGGACGCGGCCGCCGACCGCGCAATGGCGGCAGTGACGACCGCAGCAATCGCCAGTGTTCTCGAAACGGTTGATACCGTAGTTGAAGGGTTAGGCGGGACGTCGGCGGACATGCAAGCGGCGGCAATGCGGCACGAGCGCACATCCGCTCGCATGGACCTGATGGATGACGTGCTTGATGACGCAACGGAAGAAGGGGAGACGGAGGACACTGCGGACGAAGCGCTTGCTGAAATTTGTGGACGCGCCGGCATCTCTTTGCCGTTCAGCCTGCCAACGCTTGCCGACACCCAGCTGGATGCTCTACCCTTGGCGCCCAGTGGGTTTGGTGGACACCCACCACCAACAAAACCAGGCGCACAGCCGTTGAGGTTTTAATCTAATTAACTTGGGGAGGCATCATTACGTGAAAAAACTTCCGCAACCTCTCCACAACAAGCGGGTTGCCGCGCTGGAAAGCGGCCAGGAGTGCATCGCCGCTGAGAACTCCCGGATCCGCCAGCGGATGTTGTAAAAGCCGGTCCACAATTGCCCAACTACCGTTCCTAGAAGCTGCCCGAATTGCAGCGTTGTCATGTGCTCCAGGGTTACAACCCGCCACAATGAGCATCTCCACAACGACTAAGCGGCCATACTCAGATGCTGCCCACAAGGCTAGGTCTGCATTTGCGTTCTCCAGTAGCAGGCGCTCAACAACCGCAACGTGACCGTTTATTGAAGCCAATCTGATAGGAAAATCATAATGTGCACGCGGATCCGCACCCGCAGAGATGAGCAAGTTGACAACATCAACATGGCCCATTTGTGCGGCCATCGCAATTGCCGTGTTGTCCTGCGCTTTGTAATCCGCACCAACCAAAAGAAACTTGCGTACAACTTCAAGGTGTCCATTGGTTGAGGCATAAATGATGGCGCTGTTGTTGTATGCCGTCACATCAGCGCCCGCCAAGAGCAGTTTTTCTACATCAAATACGTTGTTTGCACGTATAATTGCGTTGTCAACACTGCCATGTTCGGTGACAAGACGCATCACCCGCACTTTGGTCAGTATGATGTTTGTAACACTGTCAGGAAGTTGCGGCAACAGGAGAGACATAGCTTATAACGAACGGACAAAAAACAAGATTTTTTTAAAACGTGTGTGGGCACCAGTTATGAGTTTATGAACTCACAGCAGTTTAGTGAAGCAGACGTCATAGGTGTGACGCAACATTGCGCCTGGGGATGTCCACAACTTCCCAGTCGTCGTCAGCGATGCTTGTCTCCAACATCGCAATCTCCGCTTTGATGCTCCGGTAACGATAGACATTCCAGTTTTCGAGCACTTTGGGAGGCGCAAGACGCGCCGGAGCGTGTGGAGGACTTTTATACTTGCAAGAAAACAAGATGTGGTCACATAGCTTGCTCATAATACCTTCTGAAGTGAATGTCAAGCACAACATGTGGTGGATTTGTTTTCGTGGTGGACTTGACAGAAGGTAGCTTGGTTGAGGTGTAATATATTTTAAAATTTTAAACCAGATCAACGCGTAGCGGTACTCGAGCAACTTGGCGCGCATGACCCGCAACCCCCAGTGTACCGTAATACAGGTGTGGTGTTGCACCCGAGACAATGTAATTCGACACACTCTGTGCGTGAATTCCGCCAAGCTCTAGGTCGTAGAGAACAGGGTAATCCACCCAAGGCAATTTTTGAGCATCTAGGTACGTCTCCGTCAAAAGATCAGGAATGACGCGACTCCACGAGATGCCGTCCGGACTTGTTTGATATGCTACATTTTCATCCCAATGAATCCCAAGAAAGCAATTACAAACTGTGTTGAATGTCACGCTCATGTAGTCGTAAGTTACTGAAAGCAGCCTAGAATTGGTTGTTCCCGGTACAAGTAAGCTGGTTGTGTCTTGTGTGTATGGATCAAGTGAAGCAACGGTGAAACCGGTGCCATCCCAACCTCGCCACGCCGCATTGTCTGCAATGTTGGGCGTTCTCCACAAACTGCCGCCCTTCAGGATGGTAAACCAGTATGTGAGGTCGCGTGGGTCCTGCCAGACTCCGCCCATCTCGTCATATGGAAAATCACCTCGCAACGGGGCTACAAAAACCGCAGGCGCTGCGCCGCCTTGCGTCACCCTCTCGAAATGCTCCCCGCCATTGGAGCTCACCAGTCCTCCAACAACGTAGCGGTACAGACCATGTGCGTAATCAAAGTCGGACGGGTGCGTTCCGTCGCCAAAGCTTGCGTTCACAACTTCGCTCTGGGTGTATGCAAAAACGGTGCCGGTGTAGGCTGTTGTCACGTCTGGCATCGCCCAAGACCCAACCGCAATGGATTGGCCGGCCATGTATGCCTCGGGGAATGCGTGCGTAACCTGCCCATTGGGTTTGCCTGTGAAGGTTCCGTTGGGCGTGCATTCCATCACAAATTTCCCGGTGGTCGAATTCGGAAAAAGCAAGCTTCGGCGATTCGATCCGGTCTGGGATCGGTATGTATTTGCGCCCACAAGACACACCACCGTACCGTCAGCCGCTCTCCAAAACTTTGGTGCTGCATCGGGTCCGTAATTAGCTTTATTGTTCGGACAACCCGTTCCTACGATGAACTCGGCCGGACCCGTGATGGTGAGGCGCACCGCGGGATCGAAGTTCTGGGGGCCATGCTGATTGTAAAGAATTGTTGCGTTCGGCGGCGGACTTGGTGGTGGCGGCGGCGGCGAGGCAATGGGCGCTGGGAGAGGTGGCAGAAACGGGTTGGCCCACATGGCCTGGTGGGCCGTTGCGTCCAAAGCCACTGTCCACATTCGCGCATCCTGTGCGTACACCTGACAACCATTTCCATATCCGTTGTCGTCTCGGCACAAGAAAAAGCCGCTGATGGCAACAGGAACAGATGAGGTTGTCTGAAAAGCAAAGGTGCCATTCACATACACACTCCAAACCTTGTCCTGTAGAGAAAGACTCAGTAGCTGCCACACCCTCTCGGTGCATGGAATGGGTCCACCGCCGGAGGCGTCGTTGGAGTAAAACTGGACATTTCCGCCGGGGTTGAACGTCAAGTAGCTCGACGCGTTCTTGTACTCCAGAAACACAAAGTTTCCACGCAGAAAGTGCCCACACGATAGTGGGTAGTACCAGATTGCAAATGAAAAACCAGTCGAGCCGTTCAGGAAGGAGAATGTGACATTGTTGGGAAAATTGTATTGTATAAAATTTGTAGATGCAAATCCGCCGTAATCATTGGTGTTTACGAGGCTGGAGTTAAAATGAATCGCCTGGGTGCCTTGAATTCTGCCGGGAACAAACACCATCTGCGGGTCTTGGAACGCTGCTTGGTTGGTGGTGTGTGTTGGGTTGAGGCCCGTGATGACATCACCATACGTCCCATCAAACGGCCACCACAACGCGGCGGCGGGCACATCCGGGGGTGCCGGGCCAGCCACAAGCGTGGGTGGTGTTGGGGGTACGGGGGGCGGGGGTGGCAAAACCGGCGGGGGTGGCGAAATGGGAGGAGGCGGAGGTTGCGGGGGTGTGCTAGGTACCGGCGAAGAAAACGGCGCGTCCAGAGGCACAGAATTGACAACTGGCGCGGAGTTTGGCGCGGGGCTGGATTTGCTGCTGGGTGTAAGAACAAGACCCAAGACCAGGCCGACTGTCAAGCACGTCAGGAGCGCACATATCACGGCAAGTTTAAAAACCCTGCGTCTGACCTTTATCTTTTTGGTCATGTGTGGTGTGGTGACGCTATGGTCATAAATACGTGGGAGGCTCTGCACTTTGAAGTGTTGCGTTTGTTTTAAATGAGGTCAACGCGTAGAGGGATTCGAGCGACTTGGACAGTGTGACCACTAACACCCAGGGTAGTGTAGTAGATGTAAGGTGTAGCTCCAGAAGTTACAAAATTCGAAACACTTTTTGTGTGGATTCCATCCAACTCGAGATCGTACAAGGATGGGTAGAAAGCCCATGGTGGTGTCAAGGAGTCTGAAAATGACTCCTTATACAGATCAGAAATTATTCTACTCCAAGAAATACCATCTGGACTTGTGGCATACGCGAAATTTTGATCCCAATGTAGGGCCACGAAACATTGGCACACGGTGTTGAACGTGATGTGTGCATAGTCATACATTGTAGCAACAAGTTTTGACTGATTTGTTCCAGGTATCAGCAAACCCAATGTATCTGTAGTGTACGGACAAAGGAACGGAACGGTGTAGTCCATGCCGTCCCACCCTCTCCAAGCAGAGTTGTCCGTGATGTTTGTAGTCTTTGCCTGAAACCCACCCTTGAGGGAGACATACCAGCCCGAAGACAAGTTGCGTGGGTCTTGATACACGTTTCCTAAAGCTGCAAACGTCCACTGCCCTCGGACAGGGTCAACAAAAACCGCAGGCGCGGGGCCGCCTTCTGTCACCTTTTCGTAATGCATCCCACCGTTGGTGGAGATCAATCCCCCCACTACGTAGTAATACAGACCAATGGAATAGTCGAAGTTTGATGCAGCATTTCCGCTACCAAACGTCGCATTACCTACTTCGGATTGAGCATACGCAAGAACCGTCCCGGTGTATGCGGTGGTGACGTCTGGCATCGCCCACGTTGCGAAAATGATGGATTGGCAGTCCATGTATGCGGCTGGGTACGAAGTATAAACTTGCCCGTTTATAAAATCAGAGAATGTTCCGTTAGGTGAACACTCCATATTGAACTTTCCGGTTGTCGAATTTGCAAACAAAATGCTGCGCCGATTGGAACCCGTTGCGGCTTGGTACGTTGTGGACCCTACCATACAAACCACCGACCCATCAGCGGCACGATAAAAAGAAACGGCCGCTTGCGGTCCGAAGTTTGTGTGTGTGTTGGCACACCCCGTGCCAATAACGAATTCCGCTTCGCCGGTGACAGTGAGGCGCACCGCAGGGTCGAAATTCTCGGGCCCGTGCTGGTTAAACAAGACTGTGGCAACGGGCAACGGGCTTGGCGGCGGCGGAGGAGGCGAAGCGATTGGTGCAGGGCGCGCGGGCATATATGGATTTGTCCACATGGCAAGATGAGCCGCTGCATCCAGCGGTGTTGTCCACATCCGCGCGTCTTGGGCGTAGAGTGTGCACCCTCCTCCATACGCCATATAGTCTCGGCACAAGAAAAAGTTGCTGAGCGCGACATAGACGCTGGACGTTGCCTGAAACGACAGCGTACCGTTGACGTACACACTCCATTGCCTGTTGGAAAGCGACATGCTGACAAGCTGCCAGTTGTTTTCCGTACACGGGACGGACCCTGTAAACCCTGACGCTTCGCTGGAGTACGCTTGCACCAGACCGCCGGGGTCCAGTGTGACAAAATTCGTACCGTTCGAATAGAGCAGGAACACAAAATTGCTGCGCTCGAAATGGCCACACGAAAGTGGATAGTACCATATTGCAAAAGATAAACCAGCCGTTCCGTTGAGCACCGAGGTTGTTGCGCTGTTTGGAAAATCAAACTGAACCCAATTTGTGCTTGCGGTACCGCCGTAGTCGTTTGTTGGGACAAGGCTGGAGTTCAGATACAACGCGCGGGTGCCTTGGATGCGCCCCGGAACAAACGTCATTTGCGGGTCTTCAAAAATCGCTTGGTTTGTGGTGTAACTTGGGTTGAGGCCAGTGATGACATCACCAAACGAGCCATCAAACGGCCACCACAACGCGGCGGCAGGCAGGTCAACGGGTCGAGGCGGAGGTTGTGGGGGTACCAGCAGTGGCGAAGGAAACGGAGCGACCGGAGGCGCGGTGTTGGGATGGGGGATGGATTTGCTGCCTGGTGTAAGAACAAGACCCAAAACCAACCCGATCGTCAGGCACGTCAGGAGCGCACATATCACGGCGAGTGTAAAAGCTCTGCGGTTTATTTTCTTGGCCATGTGTGGTATGGTGCCGCCAAGGTCATAAATACGCGCAAGGCTCTGCACTTCAAAGTATTGCGTTAAACACACCCCGCGACGCCTCCATATTTAGGCGGGTTGATTCAAAATGAGAAAGCAAGATGAGCGCGTCAGGCTACGGGGTTTCACCGGTCACAACCCAGGGCGTGGCCGTGATCAATGCGTGCATCGACCGGCACTTTGCGCGCAAGCGCAAAAACACCAACAAGATTTCGCCTGAGAACCCGCAGGTCCCGGAGCTTGATGCGGCCGACGACAATAACTTCTCCATTGGGATCCGCGAGCTGGCGTTCAGCCTCAAGCCCAAGTATGACCGCAAGATCCTACGGCCTGCGCAGCAGGGAATCAACGACGTGAAGCCCAAGGTCTTCACCAATGCGGATCGTATGCCGCTACTCAACGCGCAGCACCACGAGCTGCATAACTTGGATCCCGCGCATCGCGAGGCCTTCATTGTCAACAAGCTTCGCGAGATGGTCTCATTTGTGGGGACTCCTCTTCAACCAGTTGACTTTTTAGGTAAGTTACCTTGCCTTAGAATGTACTTTGCCTTAGAATTTACCTTGCTTTAGATAAGGAGTCCAAGGACACGGTCGCGGTGCAGGTTGCGGGCACCACCACCATTGTGAATACCGGGAAATTCCCAATCAAGCAAGGCCAGAAGGTTTGCTGGGATGTCCCGCGCATCAGCCGCAAGCGCGACCGCGACAGCGTGCCGCGCGGCGAGCCATCAAGCAAGATTCTGTTTGAAACCGTTGCGCTGGACCACCTCATGCCCATGGATATTGAAGCGCCGGCACTTGCTGATGACAAAAACTTTGGTGATTACATTGGCCAGCTTCATGCAGTTGCGCCGCACGCCGACCCCGCGGGACCCAACAAGACGAAGGCGCAAGAGATTCTGCGCCGGCTATTCAAGGCGGTGATGGATGCCCCGGATGTGGCGGGGCGCGAGCAGGCTCTCTTGGCATACAACCGCGCCATCCTGTATGGTGCAAACGAAGTCTATTCCCGCGTCATTGGGATTGCCTTGAGCAATGCTGCGCCAGGTGAGTCGTTTGACATTTTGATCCAGGCGGTGCGATAAAACGGTGCCAAGCGGTCCTTCCCAGCCACCCAAGAGTTCCAACCATTTTTTTAATTAAAAATATATTTTGTGGCATAAAAAGAACCTTGATAAGCGTAACGGAGGTGAATATGCAGGCCAAGACCCCTCGTTTAGGATTTCTTGATGGCATCCGTGGTTGGGCTTGCTTATCCGTTGTGGCAAACCATACGCTAAGCTGCTGCGGCTCCTCAAAATCGCTAGGAACTATTTTGTTTTCCCTCTTTTCGGAAGGGCGTTTTGCAGTTGCTTGCTTTTTTGTTTTATCTGGGTTTGCCCTGTCTCGCATTCCGTCAACATCTGTGCTGCGATTTTGCCTTGGAAGATATCCACGGCTTGCGATTCCAGTGGCTTGTGTAACTTGCTTTGCATGGATTGCACACCCAACCCATTCGCTCCTTGACCTTCTTCAGTTCAACGCAAGCAATGATTTTTTTGTGTTCTTCAGCAGCCTTGAACCAAATCATTGGCAAATTCCTTGGCACCTCCAACCTTGGAACCTCACGCCCGGCCCATCAAACGGAATTGCATTGTGGACTATGTACATTGAGATGCAAGGCTCGTTTTTGGTCATGTTCTACGTGCTTGCCAAAGACCAACTTGTTCGACCTAGGTTACTACTCATGCTTGTGTCCGTTATTTTATTTGTCTGTCAAACCCATTTGTTCTATTTTGTACTTGGAATTTGGTTATCAAGTATTACAGATACACCAACAATTTGCAGTCAATTACATTGGTATCTGTGTTTTGGCACTTTCATTGGTCTTTATTATGTCAATTATTTTCAAGAAACGCATTGGCTTCATGCCATCCCTGAGCTGGCGGCTATTGTGTTCGAAATCATAACAATTGTACGGTGCATATTGGTATTTTATTTGTTTGGCTCAGGTTCATCTTTGGAATCTCGCCTTTCGCTTTCTCTAGGGCGCATCTCTTTTCCACTTTATTTGGTGCATTCGTGGGCACGCGACATTTCACAACTGTTACATCCAACAACACTTGGAGTAGTGCTGTTTGCTCAAACGCTGGCACTATCCATCCCAGTTGCCTACGTTTTTAGCTTTGTTGACACGTGGGCAATCCAAAAATCAAGAGACATTGCCGGATATTTCATTTATGTTGTAGAGGAAGCGGAATTGAATTGTTTGCTGAGTTGTGCATGTGCATAAAATATAGGTGTAATAAAATACGGAACAACAAACACCACCATGTTCCGCTTGTGCTTGTGCTTCAAGTCTCTTTCGGTTGACGCAGCGGACACACCGCAACGCGCACGTGCGGTGTCAGCTCCTATAGCAGATGTTCCACTACCCACCAAATCAAACCTGGTTGTGCCTGTCACCTTTTGTGAAATGCCTCTGAACGTTTGTTTCGAGCTCCTCACACAATATGGCGAGCGCGGAGCCTACCGCGTTACTGTACTGGATGTGCCCACGGGGGTGGTAGTCACCGAGGTGGTTCGGAGCTTCGAAAACAGCACAATTTTTTGGGATAACAAGCAGCAAGCTACGGCGTACATCTTTCATGACACCGAGGTGGCGCTGCAGCAAGCATTACACAACTCGGCTTTGAAAAAGTAATATATAAATCGTCTTTTGGTGCCCACAAATGAGTGTGTTTGGGGCACCTCTGCTCCTCAACATACTGCGAGGATACCCGGAACTGCCAGCGCCACTTACACCCAAGGAGTGGGCTAAACTTGCTGTAAATTTTAAGTTTGTAGGGACAAGCTTGTCTTACAAAGACATAGAATTCGAAAAGAAGGAGGAGATTGCACACGGATCTTACGGACAGGTGTGCTTGTTCAAAGGGGGGAGAAGAAGTGTTGCCGTGAAGTTTTTCAAGAACATGAGTTACAAAGAAAATGACCGTGAGGTCGAAAACGTAAACCTCATGAACAAAATTGACCGTACCGATCCAAGCAACATTGCGTCTTCACGAATGGCAGCGTTTTCGATCGAAAACGAAAATGGCACGCCGTGCATCATAAGCCCTGTTTACTTGGTGTACAAAAAAACAAAAAAAACTCTTTTGGAGGCATTGTTGATTTTGCAAGCATACTTTCGTGACGCACATGAAATCCACCAAAAATATAATTTGATTGGCTTTGATTCTTCTGCCAATAACCTGCTCATCTCTTGTACACCAACCAAACAGATTGTACACGCATGTGATTACGGAGGTTTTTCAAAAGCCGGGAGAAAATGCTTGTCAACGTACCCTTCACCTTGGTTACCTTTTGACGATAATGATTCCCATTCTCAGGTTGTCTGCGAAGAGATATGCGTTCACACGCTGTTTGCAACCTTTTTGTTTTTCATGCAGCACAAACAAGAGAAGTATCTCTGGCATTCCCAGATAACTGCGGACGGTGGTGTTCAGCGCGCGCAAAACGTCCTTAAAAATATTTCGAAAGACTTTCCCCAAGGTCCTATACGTGACATGGTCAGATACTGTGCAGTACCTGACAGAGCAAATCCACCAACAATGTCTTGCTTTGCAAACTTCATTGATTTAGCGGTGCAAGCGGCAATCCCGTAGACCGCAGCCTCTTGGTTGCAACGAACGAAGCGGCACAAGAGCAAAACCTCAAACACAAAATCCATCGGCAAATCTTCAAGCAACCTTATGAGGACCTTATGTCCTCACTACCCCGGGCACTGCCGCATATCCCGCAGCGATTATATTTGCTTGCAACTCCGCGTCAACGGCGTCCGTTGTGTACCCCTGTATGACTGCGCCTTCGAAAAAGCTTAGCCGACCTCGGTTGGAATTACAAGCGCGGCAACAGCGATGAGCGACACCACGACACACGCGCATATACGGTTTGCGTTTTTCCTCCTACGCTTTTTTGCCATAGTTACTTGGACGGAGTAGCACAGTTCACTGTCATATAAAACCAAATTGGGATTTTAAATATATAATGAGACCTCTGTTGATTCTGTGTTTTGCAATACAAGGCGTGGTCTCAATCACGCCGGTTTATGTGACGTCAACTTCTGGATCTGCCACTGGTGTGATAAGCGCTGCCACAAGCGCCCCCGCTTTTGTGCAACCTGCAGCAAACACACCCGTGTGGGTACCTTACCAGGACCCAACAACCCCGCAACCAACTTCTGGGAATGGGGTCTACGGGCAGTGGGCGCAGGCTTCTTTTGACACGCAGTTTACTTTCACAGACTTGCTTATCACAGGAACAACGTATTTCAGCGGCTGGTCCGTATTGGGATCAAACGACGGAGTTGCATTCACCAAGTTGTGCCCGGGCTTCATGCAGCTGCAGCTTGTGGTCCAATATTTTGACACGGGGTGTAGTAGTGCCACCGCGTACTCTGTGTATCGTCTTGCGATCACGCTTTCTTCGAAAGGGGGGAATGTGAGTTCTATTGTTTTCGTGACCGGGACAAGCACAAGTGTTGCGGCAGTTGTAACAACAGCCCCAATTCCTACCACAGGTACTGTTGTTCCACCCACGCCCCCCGTTGCCGGGGCGGTGCTCTTGGTTTCGCAACACAACCTGGTGCTTCCCGTGGGTGGGAATGTGGCGGGGATGCACCTGTTTGTGGCAAGCGGTACCCCCGGTGAAGACTTTCATTACGTTTCGCACCTGAACACCCTCAACACGTATCCACCCCCATACGAATTCGTTCTTCGGTACCCAGATCTGGGCCTGTCCAACCGTTGGTCTCAGCTGTCCCCCCCCTACGCCATTGGAGGGCGAGTTGCAAACTTTTTACCAATTAGTTTGGATATACCTAACATTTCGCCTGGAAAACCGTTCGGAGGACTCTTTAAAACAGGATATGATTCATTTATTGCAGGTGGTGAGGGTGGATTTATTGTTTCTGCAGCGGGATACAGCACACCAGATCACTGGTATAGTTTCAATTACCAGAGAGACACAAACTGGTCAGAGCTGTGGTTGATCCCAAGTGGTCCTCAACAACCCGTGCCACAACTCCCGGTGGTTGTACCACCAGCCAGCACCCCTGTTCCCTCCGGTACGTCAACATACACAGGTTTTGACATTGTTTTTATTTCTGGACAGTCCAACTCGCTTGGGTTTGACAGCAACACGGGATTTGCGGTGGTTGACAACACAGACACATTTCCCGTTTATTACTGGAACGGTCAGCAAGTTCAGCAAGCAAATGAAACTTATCACAAAATCAATGGCGGTGACTCGGGCAGCGAGTTTGGAGTCCAATTCGCAAAGCATTACATCTCAAGCGGTTTTCTTACGCCCGGTCGAGCGGTTGTGATTGTTCACACTGGCGCCGGCGGCACTGGGTTCTTTCGGAAAAATTATGGCACCGGTATCACAAACCTTCCGGGGCCAAACACAACGCTTGACTCGGTGTGGTTGTCATCCGCGCGGTGTGAGGCGTCTTACGCGTGCCTACCTGAACCTAACAATCTTTTCCAAACACCGCCTGTTCCTGTATGTCCGGTGACCCCCCTGCCGTTGTGGAATGATCTGACGGTTGCAACCGAGTTTGGGCAAGCCAACACGCACTCCAACCTTTTTACGCAAGCCATGTATCTTGTTGACACCGTTTTGAGCGTGAACCCAGCAACAAACACCCCCAAGACATCAGGTCCGATCGCAGGAAGCGCTTACCCAACTAACCGTGTGGTTGCGGTCCTGTGGCATCAAGGAGAATCGGATGGCGGGGACCCCATCGTGCAATGGGCAACATGCATGGAAGACTTGATCGCAGCTTGGCGTTTAAGGTACGCAACAACCGAAGTGCCTGTCATTCCTTTCCTTACTGGTGGTAATGCGGACAACTACATCCTCATAAACTTCAAAACCTGGCTTCGTAAAAACTTTGGTCAAGGTCGATATCCAACAAACCCGGCAAGCGTGTGTGACAGCTATTGCTACTTCAACGCATCATTTGCCGCGACGTACGCCTCTCCTCCGGACATTGGGCTGAGCACTGGTACGGCAATGCTTGGTTTTGCAGATTCGGAAACAGATTTTTATTGGAATGGGGAAAATCTGAACAATAATGGTGCTCATTTGTACCAATACGGCTATCAACAATTGGGCATTCGCTACGCACAGTCATATGCGGCCATGTTCGGTGGCACAACATCACCTCCTTCCAACGCAGCACCACCAGTTTTGTCCAATCCACCACCTTCTGTGTCCAGTCCGCCTCCCTCTGTATCCAGCCCGCCTCTAACCACGTCAACTCCATCACCACCTGTGTTGAGCCCACCTCCTGCCATATCAAGACCACCTCCGACTGCTGCAAGCCCACCACCAACTGCAACTAATCCCTCGTCACCTCCGCACGCCTCTGCACCCACAAGTGGTGTGGACTACGCATTGATTGGTGGCGTTTCGGCGGGTGCAGCGGTGTTTTGTCTGGTATCGGTAATCTGTGCACGCCGCATGTACAAAAGGGCGCGAAGAAAGCACGGTCGTAAGGCGCACAATTCTCGTGCAATCAAGCCCATTATGATTTAGGTGCTACTATACTATATTTACTATGATTTACTAGCATAGCAAATGGACGACCTCACAACAATCATCTCTGAGCATGACGTTCGTGTTTTCACCGAAGTTGACTGTACGACGGAGACTGTCATTGCATCGCTCATTGCAGACAGGTCGATTGCCGATGAGCCAATGTTCGTGGTCGACCTTGGTTGTATCAAACGCAGTTACGAGAAATGGAAGCAGCTTTTACCGCAGGTCAAACCGTATTTTGCAGTTAAATCCAACAGTGACAAAGTTATTTTAAAAGTTTTGGCCGCTCTCGGATCGTGTTTCGATTGTGCAAGCTACGACGAGATTAGTACGGTGTTGCAGTACGCGGAGCCCGACCGCGTCATCCTGGCGCATCCTATAAAACCCACAAAGACGCTGTCGTATTCGAGGTCTGTTGATGTAGACTTGCTTACTTTCGACAACTCCAACGAGCTGCTCAAGATTGCGCTTTTTCACCCGCAAGCGGACCTGCTTCTGCGGCTAAAGGTGGACGACGAAGGTTCTGCGTGCCGGTTTGGGACAAAGTTTGGGTGTGAGCAAGATGACGTTTCTGCACTCCTGACCCTCGCAAAGACGCTTGGCTTGTGTGTCGCTGGCTTTAGCTTTCATGTCGGGTCCGGCTGCACGGACCCAAAGCTGTTCCTGAAAGCCTTTGACCAGTGTCTTGCGGCCAAAGAGACTGCAGCCCTGGTCGGCATGGACGCGAAGGTCTTTGATATCGGCGGGGGGTTTATGAGCGAGACGTTTGAGGAGTTTGCGTCCGTCATAAGGCCTTTTGCTGAGGAGCACCCGGAGATCTCGCTTATTGCTGAACCGGGGCGCTATTTCGTCAACGACTCGGCGACTCTGGTCGTTTCGGTGATTGGAAAGAAAAAAAAGTTTGTTGACGGCAAAGTGACGTACGTCATATACATTGACGAGTCGGTACGTTGAAGCAGTTGATACCAAGTGTTCGCACTTGTATTCGTTGAATGCTGAGTGTTTGCAGGTGTATTCGTGTTTCAACAACATCACGTATGACCATAGAATTTTAGTTCTTGAGCCCTTCAACGAACGTTCTGGGGAGAGGTTTCGGACGAAAGTCTTTGGTCAGACATGCGGTGTGCCTTTTGTGTGCCTGTGTTCGATTAATCTCACGCTTTACGCAGATTCCGTCGACGTTGTTTCTGAAAACTGCATGTTACCAAACCTAGAGCTTGGCGAGCGGATTTTTGTACGAAAGATGGGAAGTTATTCGCTCTCATCCGCTTCGAGTTCGTTCAACGGGTTTTCGGCGCCCGCAACAGCTTATGTTTTCACAGTTTGATTTTTTATCTCAATACAAAGTTGGCCCCCAGTGCCGCCAACACCTTGAGAAGAACAGGATCCCGGTGAGATCATCCATTAAACTTGACCTAAACCGTTTTATATACGACCAGCTTGCGTAATGGCTATAAAAGGTAGGTCCTGAAATGTGTAATGGCGAAACCCGAACGCCGCAAACGCAGGGGTAGGAGAGTGTGTTTGTGCACAGCTTGTCTTGTCTTGGTTGCGTGCATAATTGCTGCACTTGTATTGACTCTGGGTGTGTCACATACAAAGTCTCCGAGTGCCCCTCCCGCTCCGCGCGTAGTACTTTTGGGTGCACCCCCTCCATCCCCTTCCCCAATTTTACAACCACAACCATCCCCTCGGGCATCACTGAGTCCTCCGTTGCCACCTCCTGCCACCCTGCCTCCCACTCTTCCAACACCATCTTTGCCATCTCCGTCGCCTCCCAATCCATCCCCACCTCCACCACCTCCCAATCCATCTCCACCTCCACCGCCTCCGCCACCTCCTAGTCCCTCACCTCCTCCTCCAAGTCCGTCACCACCACCTCCCCCCAGTCCACCTCCATTCAGTGCGTCTCTTCCGTCGGGCACCCAACAAATTGCATCGGTGGCGTGTGCAACAACATACGAAGGCTACCCA
>JAYVEE010000072.1:0-6460 GCA_043749005.1 Polaromonas sp.
TGGACGGCTCGGGAAAGCCGAGCAGACGCGGTGCCACGGTGTCCCAGGCCTGTGTGGTGCGCCAGGCGGCGTCGCCAATGCGCGTGACCAGCGTAGCGCGCATGACTGGCTCGTCTCCCACAATGGCACTCAAACGGCCACCTACTTTGAGCAAGGCCAACAAACTGGTCGGGATCTCGGCGACCGAGCCACTCATAACAATCGCATCAAACAGGTCATGGTTTGAATGATGGGCAGCGCCATTGGCGGTGCGCACTTCAGCATTGTGAATGCCAGCCTTTTGCAAATTACCCCGCGCAGTTTGGGCCAGCGCGGTGTCAATTTCAAGACTGATGACCTGGCTGCAGCGGTGGCCCAGCAGCGCAGCCATGTAGCCCGAACCAGTGCCAATTTCCAGTGCTTTTTCGTGTTTTTGCAGTGCGAGGTCTTGCAATATTCGCGCCTCTACTTTTGGCGACAGCATGCACTGGCCAGGCTGCTGTGGCGAAGACAGGGGGATTTCCATATCTGCAAAGGCCAGCGCCTTGTAAGCGGTGGGTACAAAGTCTTCTCGCTTGATGACCGCCAGCAGTGCGAGTACCTGGCTGTCCAGCACCTCCCAGGGGCGGATTTGCTGCTCAATCATGTTGAATCGGGCTTGCTCGTAATTCATGGTGGTATCAAAGGTTAGATTAAAAAAATTGGCCAAATTTTAGTCAGGCGTAGGCAATGCGGGCTTGCCGGAAGGAGGACTTCGGGACCCAAACTTGCGTTTGAACCATTCAGCCAGATCGTCCATGAAACAATAGGTCACAGGCACGACGACGAGTGTGAGGAGCGACGAGGTGATCACGCCACCGATGACTGCTTGGCCCATCGGTGCGCGCTGCTCCGAGCCTTCAGTCAGTGCAAATGCCAGCGGAATCATGCCAAAAATCATGGCCAGTGTCGTCATCAAAATCGGGCGCAATCGAACTTTGGCTGCAACCAGCAGTGCCTCGCTTCTATCCATGCCGGGGATGTGGCGGCCGTCCGCGTCTGTTGCGGGTTCGCGCATTCTTATTGCAAAGTCAACCAGCAAAATCGCGTTTTTGGTGACCAGGCCCATCAGCATCACCACCCCAATGATCGAAAACATCGACAGCGTGGAGCGAAACATCAAGAGTGCCAGTACTACACCAATCAGAGTCAGCGGCAGTGAAGTCATCAACGCCAGTGGCTGCAAAAAGCTTTTGAACTGACTCGCCAGAATCATGTAAATAAACAAAATTGCCATCACCAAGGCTGAAATTGCATAGCCGAATGATTCGGCCATATTTTTGGTGGAACCGCCAAACTGGTAGCTGTAGCCCGGCGGAAACGGCGTTTTACCCAATGCTGTCTTGACGTCGGTGGACACTTCGCCCGCCGAGCGGTCATACACGTTGGCATTGACCGCAACTTCACGCGCCAGGTCGCGGCGATTGATCTGGTTGGGCTCCGTGGACTCTTTAACACTTGCCACCTGGCTCAGGCGAACAATGCGGCTTGAACTATCGGCGGTAGCGCCGGTGTTGCTGGTCATGAAGGGCAGGCGCTCCAGGTCGGCTGGGCTGTTGCGCGCGTCAGGGCTCAAGCGCACGTTCACGTCATAGGTCTGGTCGTCTGGCGCACGCCAGTTGCCCACTGTCTGGCCTGCCACCAGTGTGCGCAGCGATGCAGCGATGCTGCTCACTGACAAACCCAAGTCACTGGCCGCGTCACGGCGTACATCCACCTGAATCACTGGCTTGTCCGCCTTGACGCTGGAGTCCAGGTCGACCAGGCCGGGAATAGCGCGAATGTTGTCCTGCACAAGACGGCTCAGACGATCCAGCTCTTTGAGATCTGGGCCCTTCAAAGAGAATTCGACCTGTTTGTTACCGCCTACGGAGTCCAGCAATCCGACGTGGGTCACGGTGATGCCCGCAACTTGTTTAAGCCGTTCGCGCAGCGCGCCAGATATTTGATCCACACTGCGGCTGCGTGCCTTACGGTCGACGAGCCGAACGTAAACATTGGCGTAAATCTTGCCCTGGGCATTTCCGGTGTTGATGGTGGACAGGGTGTAGCGCACCTCGGGAAACTCTCTGGCTATGGCTTCAACCTGCCTGGCTTTGGCTTCAGTAGTTTCCAGCGATGAGCCGACGGGTGTGTAGAAATTCAGTGACGTTTCTGAAAAATCAGCTTTGGGTACAAATTCAGTACCCAACAGCGGCACCATGAAAATGCTGGCGACAAAAATAGCCAAAGCGATCAGCAGTGTTTTGATTTTGTGAACCAGCGCCCAACGCAGAATACTCTGGTAGCCATTACTCAAACGTTCGGTAGCAGTGTCAAACCAGCCGGTCACGCGGCCAATGGTCTTGTCATACAGCGTGACGGGTGAGCCGCGCTTGCCTTGTTCATGAATAGATGGGTCATGCCAGATGCTTGACAGCATGGGATCCAGTGTGAAACTGACGAACATTGAAATCAGTACCGCCGCCACAATCGTGATGCCAAACTCGTGAAAAAACTTGCCGATAATGCCGCCCATAAAACCCACAGGCAAAAACACCGCCACGATGGAAAACGTAGTGGCCAGTACTGCCAGGCCAATCTCTTTGGTCCCATCTAGTGATGCCTGGTATGACGTCTTGCCCATTTGTACGTGCCGCACAATGTTTTCGCGCACCACAATCGCATCGTCAATGAGCAAACCCACACACAGCGACAAGGCCATCAACGTGATCATGTTGATGGTGAAACCAAACAGATTCATGAACAAAAACGTGCCAATGATGGAAATCGGCAGCGTCAGCCCTGTAATGACTGTAGAGCGCCATGAATTTAAAAACAAAAACACGATCAGCACGGTTAGCAAAGCGCCTTCAATCAGCGTACGGCGCACGTTTTCAACCCCGACACGAATTGGGCGTGAGCTGTCGGTGACGAGTTCAAGCTTCAGCCCTGGCGGCAATGTCGCCTTCATCTCCAGCACGGCCTTGTTCAAGCCGTCAACCACTTGAATGGTGTTTTCGTCCTGCGCTTTTTGTACCGACAAAAGTAGCGTGCGTTGACCGTTGTAAAGCGCCAGGCTATCGACCTCCTGCGCGCCGTCTGCGATGCGGGCTACCTGGTCAACGGTCACGGCAACGCTGTTTTTTCGCGCCACGATGATCTTGCCAAAGTCTTCAGGCCGCTTCATGCGCGCATCGATTTTGACAACACGCTCTTGCGCCAGTGAGCGGATGCTGCCAATCGGCAAGTCCTGGTTTTCGTTGCGCACAGCGTTGACAACCTGGTCTGCTGTGATGCCGAGGGACTCCATGGCCTGCGGGTTCAGATACACATTGATCTCACGCTTGGTACCTCCGACAATATTGACCGCGCCTGCACCGCGCACGTTTTCGAGCCGCTTTTTTAAAACCTGATCTGCCCAATTCGTCAGCTCAACCGCAGACATTTTTGTAGTAGTGTTTTCTGGCAAGACTGCCACTGACCAGATCGCACGGCTGGCTGGGTCAAAGCGCAGCACACGTGGCTCTTTGACTTCAGCGCGCAAACTGGGCCGAATGGCTGATATTTTTTCACGCACATCTTCGGCGGCCTTCCGGCCATTGACGTAAAGCTGAAATTCAATGATGACAACCGACTGCCCCTCGTAGCTGCGGGAAGTGAGCGCGCTGACGCCAGCGATGGAATTGACGCCTTCTTCCAGTTTTTTGGTCACTTCACTTTCAACAATTTCTGGTGAAGCGCCGGGGTAGTCGGCAGTGACCACCACAACAGGCAGGTCAATGTTTGGAAACTGGTCAACCTGCATGCGCTGGTAGGAAAAAAGTCCGAGCACGACGATGGCCAGCATCATCATGGTGGCGAACACCGGGTTTTTAAGACTGACTTGGGTGAACCACATAGTTACATTCAGGGTGCTGGCTTGGTGCTAGTTGCAGCAGTAGCACCAGGTGCGCTCATTGCGGTAAATTTCACTTGCGAGCCTTCACGCAACGTGCCTATATTGCCGCTTATCACTACAGCGCCGTCGTTCAGACCTTTAATTGCCACGACATCCATCCCGTCTGCCGAGCCGCGCACGCCCAGCTCAACAGATCTGTAAACCACTTGCGCGTTTTCAATCGTTTGCACATAGGGCACAGGTTTGTCGGTGCGCACACTGGCCAGCGGTACGGCCAATAGTGAAGAGCGCACCGTGCCCAGTGTGCCCTGCGCAAACAACCCCTGGCGCAGAGGTTGTGCTGCTGCGCCGTCAATAGTCAGGTAAGCCAGCACGCTGCGACTGCCCGCCTGCGCTGTCGGGTTGATACGCGCGACCTTGGCGGTAACGGCTTTGGGGCTGCCTTCTATCTGCAATTGAGCGAGCTGCCCGACCTGTATCTGGGTCGAATCCGCGGCACTCAACGTAGCTTCCAGCTCCAGTTGACTCAGGTCGACAATTTCAACAATCCGGGCGTCAACACCGACCCGTTCACCTGTTTGTGCCAGCCGCTGAGATACCTGGCCAGAAATGGGCGCTTTTAGCAAGGTGTCATCGACTGATTTTTTTGCGACATCGGCTCCGGCCAGCGCTGCCTTGTATGTTGATTGCGCAGCATTCAAGTTGGCCAGCGAGGTGTCCAGCGTAGTTTTTGAAATAAAGCCCTGGTCGACCAGTGCCTTGTTATTGTCGTACTGCCGTTGCACGATATCGACCTGCGCCTTGGCTGACTCGGCCTGTTCGCGCGCCTGCCTGACACGTGATTGCAGCTCACTGGCGTCAATGCGCGCAATGATTTGCCCAGCTTTGACAAAGTCGCCTTCACGCACGCTCAAGCCTTGCAATTCCCCGGCTACGCGTGCCTTGATGACCGCTGAGTTGACGGCTCTGAGCGAGCCTGAAACCGCCAGGCCTTGCGTAATATCAAGCATTTGGGCTTTGACGACATCGCTGGCTGCCAGCTCGACCGATACATTCTGATTGGCTGCGGTGGCAACTGCCATTGCTTCTTGCTGGGCTTTACGTGCTGACAAGGCAAGTCCTGTTGCGGTCGCAACTGCGCCCAGCACCAAAAGGATGAGCAACCATTTCAGCCAGCTCTTTTTAGCCCCATTCATACTTTCGCTTCCTTTATTCGGCTTTTGTTGTGGGATGGCGCCTCGCTCATGCCGTACAGGATGATCTGTAGTTGAGTGGCGATGTATTTTTCAGGATCCATGCGGGCTTCATGGCTCACGCATGTGGTGGCCGAGTGTTTGGCTAGCATCATGAAAATCATGGGCGAAATAATGCTGAAAACCGCATAGTCCAGATCCATATCCTTGAATTCACCGCGATCTTTCCCGCGCTGCAAAATACGGCGAATCAGCGACTGGCCAGGCTCCACGACTTCCTGGTGATAAAAAGCAGCAAGGTCGGGAAAGTTGCCAGCCTCGCTCAGCATCAGTTTTTCAATGCCCGATGCCTTGGTGGCACCCACACGCCGCCACCACTCGTTCATGCACAGGGTTACCATTTCGGCACTGGTGCCCTTGAAGTTGTCAAAAGTTTCGTTCCATTCCTTGAAGTGGCCAGAAATGTTCTTGCGTACCACGGCCTTGAACAGGTCTTCTTTGGTTTGAAAGTATAAAAACAGTGTTCCTTTGGACACCCCGGCGCGAGCCGCGACTTCTTCGGCCCGGGTGGCAGCAAAACCTTTTTCTACAAACAAATCCAGCGCAGCGTCGAGCAATTCACCCGGACGCGCCTCTTTGCGACGTTCGCGTTTGACGGTGAGCGCTGCATTGATGGGGCAAAACAATTTGGACAGGGGCATAGTTACTGACTGGCTGGTTAGTAATGTAGCGTCTTAAATTAGTAGCGTCAACCGGTTCAGCCTCACACCGCTAACCAGCGTCCTGCCAGCAGCCCCAGCCATTCCTTTAGCACCAGATGGGACGTCGCCAGCCCGGCAGGTGAGGGCAGCCATGCCAGCAAACCAGCTTGAGCTGGCAATATAAAACCCATCGGCGCGGGCGTGACGATCAAGCCTGCACGCTCAAAAGCAGCCTGTGCCCGGGGCATGTGCCAGGCGTCTGTGACCAGGGCAATGCGTGTCACACCGTCGCGCCCAAGCATGACAGCTGACAGACGCGCGTTTTCTGTCGTGTCGTGCGACTGGCCTTCAACCCAGCGCAGCACCACGCCGTAATCCTGCTGGGCAATTCGCGCGGCAACATGGGCTTCAGAGTCTTGTCCTAAAGGCGCATTTGACCAGCCAACGCCGCCTGAAAACAGAATTGGCAAACTGGATGCACGACTCAAGTTGATACCGTACCGCAGTCGCGCCGCGCCGTAGCTGCTGGGCTGGGGCTGGCCGTATTCTGGCGCGTTGGGAAGCAATCCGCCACCGAGAACCACAATGGCTTGAACGTTGGCAGTTTTTAGCTGACCCGATACCAGCGGTGCATATTGCGGTAGCAACACCCTGGACAGCCAGATACT
>JAYVEE010000073.1:0-18417 GCA_043749005.1 Polaromonas sp.
GAAAACCTTGATCCTTGCCCAAGCTGGCTTTGAATATGCAGTTCTGCACCATGGCGCTGCGCCACATGTTTGACAATTGCCAACCCCAAACCCGTACCACCCGTTTCGCGCGAGCGACTGCGATCAATACGGTAAAACCGCTCTGTCAGGCGCGGTAGGTGTTCAGCTGCGATACCTGGCCCACTGTCCTTAACCACAAACTCGCCGCGCCCGTCGTTGAGTATTTTCCAGCTCACATAGACTTTACCGGCATCCGGCGTGTAGCGTACCGCATTGGTGACCAGGTTTGAAACCGCGCTGTACAGCTCTGCCTGCACGCCAGCAATTTCAAAACCCACGCCCACATCAAACTTGATGTCATGGCCGTGCGGTGCAATCAGGGCAGACAGAGCTCGCGCCTCTTGCTCGGACTGCGCAGACAATGCGCGGGTATTGACCCAATCGTTGGCGTTGGGGTGTGGACTACCTTCAAGCCGTGAAAGCGTCAGCAAGTCGTTGACCAATGTTTGCATACGCTGCGACTGTTGCGCCATCAATGCCAAATAGCGCTCGCGTTCCTGCACTTTTAATGGCAAGGTTTGCAGTGTCTCGATAAATCCTGAAAGAACTGTTAGCGGCGTACGAATTTCGTGAGACACATTCGCTACAAAATCGCGGCGCATGGCTTCTGCCAATTCCACAGCAGTGATGTCACGTGACAGTAACAACTTGCGATCTTTACCGTAAGAATGTGCGTGGACCGACAAATTAACCGGCCGGCCAGGCACACTGGCACCACCTGGTATGACCACGTCATGCGTAAAGTTGTTGGCGGCCATATAGCTTTTAAAAGCAGGCGCTCGAACAAGATTTGCAATGTGCTGCAACACATCACGACGCGCATCAAAACCGAAATGTTGAGTCGCCATTTGATTGCACCATTCAATGCGGTCTTGCGCGTCAAGCAACACTACACCGCTAGGTGAGGCTTGCATCGCCGCCAAAAATTCATCCAGGCGACCTTGACTGTCTTGAAGCAACTGATATTGACTGCGGGAAAGTCTGCAAATACGTTCAGCAGCTTCGCCCCAAACACCGAGCAAGCGCGGTGGCGGATGGATGGATGCAGACTCTGGCTCGCTGTTCTGTGCAAACCGTATCCAGGCCAAGAACCTTGCGGCATAAAAACTGTCAGCCAGAAACCAGAGAAAAACAGACAACAAAAAGCCGATGGTCAACCCTGTTTGTGATGCAGCCCAGAATCCTAGGCCACCCCCTGCAAGCAAGCAGGCTGAAAATACCAGCCAACGATTAATCATGCCCCTGATTGCGCAGCAGCGGCTTTTGCCATTGCGGTCAGGCGGTAACCTGATCCACGCACCGTCTCAACCATGCTGCCAGCAGCGCCCAAGGCTTCCCGCAAGCGCTTGACGTGAACATCTACAGTACGCTCTTCTATGAACACATGGTCACCCCACACCTTGTCCAATAGAGAGCTCCGGCTATGAACGCGCTCGGCATGCGTCATAAAATGATGCAGCAATTTAAATTCAGTAGGGCCCAACTTGAGCTCCTGATTCTGGAAAGAAATGCGGTGCGTTCCAGCATCCAGAACCAGCGCTCCCAAGGTCACGCTGTCATTGACAGATTCTGGAGCGCGCCGACGAAGAACTGCGCGAATGCGAGCCAGCAGTTCCTGAGTTGAAAATGGTTTAGTGATGTAGTCGTCCGCACCGGCATCAAGACCAGCTACTTTGTCAGGCTCGTCACCACGGGCTGTCAACATCAAAATAGGAATGCTTTTGGTTCGAGGCTGCTTGCGCCACTGACTCGCCAACGACAAGCCGCTTTGCCCTGGCAACATCCAGTCAAGCAAAATGGCATCTGGCAACACCGCATCAAGCTCACGCTGCGCATTCACACTGTCTTGTGCAACTACCGCGTCAAAACCACCATGCTGCAAATTCACCGCAATCAACTCTGCAATTGCCGGTTCATCTTCAACCACCAATATGCGAGGTCGATTTTTCATCTTAATTATTGGATTGCCGACTCGATCTGAGCCATGGAAGTGTGTCGTACGTCTTCACCCTTGACGATGTAGATGATGAACTCCGCGATATTTTTGGCATGGTCACCGATACGCTCGATAGCTTTTGCAATAAACAGCAAGTCAAGACTCGCTGAAATAGTACGCGGGTCTTCCATCATGTAGGTGATAAGTTTGCGCACAAAACCGTCAAATTCCTTGTCAATCTGATCGTCTTCCTTCAAAATTGAAAGTGCAACCGCTGTATCAAGCCGAGCAAAAGCATCAAGTGCTTTGCGCAGCAAACCCGATGCCAATTCTGCAGCAACACGCAAGTCCGACGACGGCAACGCACGAGCCGAACCACTTTCAATGATCGACTTGACCATGCGTGCAATTTTATCGGCCTCGTCACCCGCCCTTTCGAGGTTGGCAGTGGTTTTTGAAATGGCAATCAACAACCTCAGGTCACGGGCAGTCGGCTGACGGCGCGCAATGATCGACGACAACTCACGGTCAATATCGATCTCCATGGCATTGACGCGCACTTCGGCCTCGAGCACCTCGTTGGCTACTTCAGCACTAAACTGTGAAAGTGAATAGGTTGCCAGACGAATTTGTGATTCAACCAGACCACCGAGCTCCATGACACGCGACGACACCCCATTAAGCTCACTGTCAAACTGACTGGATAAATGTTTATCAGGCATTTTTTTCTTTCAAATCGTTCAGCCGAAACGGCCGGTAATATAGTCTTCAGTTTCCTTCCGTTTGGGTTTGAAGAAAAGGTCTTCAGTGACTCCAAACTCCACCAAGTCACCCAAATACATATATGCGGTGTAGTCGCTGCAACGAGCGGCTTGCTGCATGTTGTGCGTCACGATCACTACTGTGTAATCATTTTTCAGTTCGGTAATCAATTCTTCGACTTTAGCCGTTGAAATCGGATCCAGCGCAGAGCAAGGTTCATCGAGTAACAGAACTTCAGGTTTGATAGCAATGCCGCGGGCAATACACAAGCGCTGCTGTTGACCACCAGAAAGGCTTGATCCATTTTGATTTAACTTGTCTTTGACTTCGCCCCACAATGCTGCCTTGCGCAAAGCCCATTCGACCCGCTCATCCATGTCAGAACTGCTCAGGCTTTCAAACAGCTTGACGCCAAATGAGATGTTGTCATAAATGGACATCGGAAACGGCGTGGGCTTTTGAAAAACCATACCGACTTTTGACCGGATCAATGCAACATCCTTTTTTGATGTCAGTAAGTTTTCACCCTCAAACATGATCGTGCCTTCAGCCCGCTGCTCAGGATACAACTCATACATGCGATTAAAAATTCGCAACAGGGTAGATTTTCCGCAACCTGATGGGCCAATAAAAGCGGTAACTTTTTTCTCAGGAATATCGAGGTTGATATTTTTCAGCGCATGAAATTTACCGTAATAAAAATCAAGATTTTTAACGGAAATTTTTGGTGCCAATGCAGGATTCATAGTTGCTTGCATTTATAAGTTTCCAGTAAATTTTCTGATTGAAGTCAGTTCTTGTTGCGCGTCAAAACGCGTGCCAGAATGTTCAAACCAAGCACAGCAACAGTAATCAGGAATACGCCGGCCCAAGCCAGCTGCTGCCAATTCTCGTAAGGACTCATTGCAAACTTGAAGATCGTGACCGGTAAACTTGCCATAGGTTGACTCATGTCCGCCGTCCAAAACTGGTTGTTAAGCGCAGTAAACAACAGCGGCGCTGTTTCTCCCGCAATACGCGCCACTGCTAGCAATATGCCTGTCACAACACCTGCTCGGGCAGCCTTCAAAGTAATCGCCGTGATCACTTTCCATTTTGGCGCACCCAGTGCATAGGCAGCCTCTCGCAAACCGGCTGGAACCAGCTGCAGCATATTTTCTGTCGTTCTGATGACAACTGGAATAACAATCAAAGCAAGAGCCATTGCCCCAGCCCAGCCGGAAAACGATTTAAAACGCGAAACAACAACAGCATAGACAAAAAGTCCGATAACGATAGAGGGCGCTGACAACAAGATGTCATTGACGAACCGGGTCGTTGAGGCGAGCCGTCCTTTGACGTTGTACTCCGCCAGATAAATACCCGCCATAATTCCGATAGGCGTACCGACGAAAGTTGCCAGCATGACCATGAAGAACGAGCCATAAATCGCGTTGGCGATACCGCCGACTTCGTTCGGCGCTGGTGTCATTTGGGTAAAGGTAGCAAGGCTGATGCCACCAAGTCCTAGCCGGACGGTTTCCCACAAAATCCAGAACAGCCAGAACAGCCCAAAAGACATGGCTGCAAAAGACAAAACCAACGCGATTTTGTTAACCGCTTTGCGCCGGGAAAATTTGGCCAGCCGCGCATCAGCCATGGAAGCGCTCATGTTTTGGTTCCTTCATTTTTGCTTAGCTGAGCCAGCATTAATTTAGAAAGTGCGAGTACAACAAACGTGATGAAGAAGAGTACTAACCCAAGATAAATCAACGCCGCTTGATGCAAGCCTTCTGCCGCCTCTGCAAACTCGTTGGCCAGTGCAGATGTGATGCTGTTGGCTGCCTGGAACAAACTTAACGAGTCGAGTTGATTGAAGTTACCAATCACAAATGTGATGGCCATAGTTTCGCCTAGTGCACGTCCAAGACCCAACATGATTCCGCCGACAACTCCTGCTTTTGTGTAAGGTAAGACAACTTTATAAACCACCTCCCATGTGGTCGAACCCAGCGCATAGGCCGATTCCTTCAACATTACAGGCGTGACATCAAATACATCGCGCATAACTGATGCAATAAACGGAATAATCATGATGGCCAAAATGATGCCAGCAGACAAAATTCCTATACCTACTGGTGGGCCTGAAACCAAGGCTCCCAGGTAAGGCGTTTCACCAAAGGCATTTTGCAGCGGCTGCTGCACGTAAGTAGCCAATATGGGACCGAAAACCAGCAAACCCCACATTCCATAGACGATTGACGGTACAGCCGCCAGCAGTTCAATGGCGGTACCCAAAGGACGCTTAAGCCAGGCTGGTGAGAGTTCAGTCAGAAAAAGTGCAATTCCAAAACTAACCGGCACAGCAATAATCAGCGCGATCAGTGATGTCGCCACCGTGCCATAAATCATTACCAGACCGCCATACTCATTCTTGACGGGATCCCAGGTAGTGCTGGTTAAAAAACCCAGCCCATATTTACTGATGGCCGGCCAGGCGCCGACCACCAGCGACAACAAAATGCCGACTAACAGGAGCAGCGTGAGCCAGGCTGCTCCCTGCGCCACCCATCCGAACATTTTGTCGGCAAGTGGGCTTCTTCGTACCGCGTTGCCAGGTGGGGGATTGATCATGTTTCGTTTGGATGATTTAGACACTGGATCAAAAGCAGCGCCACCTGCTGGTAATGTTGACGACATTTGTAGACCTTGGCTATTTACACAAGCAGGTCAAAAGCCCCTTATTTTGTAGCAACAGACTTACCGGAAGCGTCTTTGATATCTGTCCATGCCTTTTCAATAATGACTTTGACGTTTGCCGGCATTGGAACATAGTCCAAATCATCCGCAGTTTTGTCTCCATTTTTGTAAGCCCAGTCGAAAAACTTTAGAGATGAGGCTGCCTGAGCCGGCTTCTCCTGAACCTTATGCATCAGGATGAAAGTGGCACCTGTAATGGGCCAAGAATCTTTACCGGGTTGCTCAGTGAGGATCTGGTAAAAACTTTTAGCCCAATCCGCGCCTGCAGCCGCAGCTTTAAAAGCGGTGTCGTCTGGGGACACAAACGCACCAGCTGCATTGCGCATTTGGACAAAAGTCATTTTATTTTGTTTGATATACGCATATTCAACATAGCCGATGGAGTTGGGTAAGCGCCCGACAAACGCCGCAACGCCCTCATTGCCTTTGCCGCCTGCGCCAACAGGCCAATTAACAGCGGTACCCTCGCCTACCCTTGTTTTCCACTCTGGATTGACTTTGCTCAGGTAGTTCGTGAAGATAAAGCTGGTGCCGGAGCCGTCAGCGCGGCGTACTGGCGAGATAGCAGCGTCGGGCAAAGGCAAAGTAGGGTTCAATGCCTTGATTGCCGGATCCGTCCACTTCGTAATCTTGCCCAAATAAATATCACCTAAAACTTGACCATTCAGCTTGAGTTGACCCGGGCCAATTCCCTTAATGTTAACGACAGGCACCACACCTCCGATAACAGTAGGAAACTGAACCAGGCCTTTTTTGGCCAGCTCATCGTCTTTCAAGGGTGCATCAGAGGCACCAAAGTCAACTGTTTTGGCTTCAATCTGGCGCAATCCAGCGCCTGAGCCTACGGATTGGTAATTAATTTTGATGCCGGTTGCGCGGTTGTAATCAGCGGCCCACTTGGAATACAAAGGCGCGGGGAAGCTGGCGCCTGCTCCTGTTACATCCTGAGCTAAAGACATGAAAGGCAATGCCGCAACAGTTGCGACCAAACTGGTCAAAGACAATTTAAAACTCAGTTTCATGGGGATACCTCTCGGGTTGATGAAGAACATAAGCAAAGTGTAAGAACCTACTGTGACAAAGTCATGACAGCCACCCGATCAACAAAAATGGACTCATGACAAGTAATGGTGCTGATGTCACACAAACTTAGGCCCTTGTCACAGTTTTGTCACCAATTTCTCCTGCGCTTTGCCATGTCTTTAACCAGAAGTATTGCAATGTTGACCATTTTTTCCAATCGCCGTACATGGATTGCCGCAACTGTTGTTGCTACTTTGGCCGGTTGTGCGACCCAGTCCAAACCTGTGTCTGTGGCAGACACCATCGCTTCAATACCAGAATTAAGTACGCTCAGCAGCCTGGTGGTCAAGGCCGGTCTGACAGACACACTCAAGGGCGCTGGGCCGTTCACTGTATTTGCGCCAACCAATGCGGCATTTGCCAAAGTACCTGCAAACACCATGGAAGACCTGGGTAAAGATCCGGCAAAACTCAAAGCTGTTTTAACTTACCACGTCGTGCCAGGCAAGGTGATGGCAGCCGAGGTAAAAAACGGCAATGTAAAAACTGTCAACGGTGCCAATCTGGCACTGTCAAAAGCGGGTGATTTCGTCACTGTTGAAGATGGTATGGTTCAGACTGCCGATCTTTCTTCTACCAACGGCGTGGTCCATATTATTGACAGCGTTTTGATTCCTTCCGCACACTGATAGTCGTTTGATTTTGTACTGACCAAACTCTAGTGAGTTCGGTCAAACGAAATTCTCAACGAGTGCCAATATTTTCCACCCGGAAATACTGGCTTTTTTTATGCTTTCGAGGTGCTTCTTACACCGCGATAATCATAGTGATGCAAAACGGAACCTTACTAGCAGCTGTGGATTTGGGATCCAACAGCTTTCGCTTGGAAATTGGCCGCTATGACACTGGTCACATCAACCGCAGCGAGTACCTCAAGGAGACAGTTCGCCAAGGTAACGGTCTGGATGCAAACCGTAATCTGACGGTGGACGCGATGCAACGCGGCTGGGACTGCCTGGCGCGCTTTGGTGAAAGATTGGCAGGCTTTAAAAAGGCCCAAGTACGGGCAGTAGCAACGCAAACCTTGCGTGAAGCCAGAAACCGGGATGAATTTTTAGCGCGTGCCAATAAACTTCTTGGCTTCCCGATCGACGTTATATCTGGCCGTGAAGAAGCCCGGCTTATTTATCAGGGTGTTGCGCATATGCTGCCGCAGTCTGATGAGCGGCGTCTGGTAGTTGATATTGGCGGACGATCTACCGAAATGATTGTCGGGAAGGGTCTGGAGGCTCGCACAATGGAGTCTTATCGGGTCGGCAGCGTAGCGTGGTCCATGAAATATTTTCCTGATGGCCACTTTTCTGCGCGTGCTTTTGAAAGCGCTGAAATTGCAGCAAAGGCGATTCTGGACGAAGCCACCAATTCTTATCGCGCCAGCGCATGGGACGTGGCCTACGGCTCATCCGGCACGATTGGGGCCGTTAGCGACGTATTGTCAGCTGCAGGCTGGGCTCCAGGTTTGGTAACTCGCGCTGGACTAGACTGGTTGCTGGATTGTCTGATTAAGGCGCAAAATGCGGATCGTTTGAAAATCGATGGCATGAAAGAAGACCGGCGTGCAGTTATTGGCGGTGGTGTCAGCGTTCTGCGGGCAGTATTCGACTTGCTGGGCATTACGCAAATGCACGCTGCTACTGGCGCATTGCGTCACGGTGTGTTGTACGACTTGCTAGACCGTGAACAAAGTGTGACCGACATTCGCTCTGCCAGCGCTGACAGGTTGGCCAGCAAGTTCGATGCAGACCGTGTTCAGTCACAACGCGTCAGCAAAGTGGCCCGGCAATTTTTTCTAATGTTGAGTGCCCAGCATCCACAGGCTGATCAGGAACGGTTTTTGCGTAAATTGCAATGGGCTGCTCAACTGCACGAGATAGGAAGCCAGATTTCTCACAGCGACTACCACAAGCACGGCGCTTACATTCTTGACAACGCAGACGCGCCCGGGTTTGCACAGCCCGAATTGCACCGCTTGAGCCTGCTGGTGTTAGGGCACCGGGGTAAGCTGCGAAAACTGGATGCTGACTTTGAAGACCAGCCCTTCATGGAGCAACTGATGTGCCTGCGCATTGCCGTTATTTTGTGTCATGCCCGACGTGACCCAGATTTGGAAGGCCTGGAAATTAAAACGGACAACCTTGAGTCCAAAGGATTTGTGCTGCGCTACAGAAAAGACTGGACAAAAAGCTATCCGCAGTCAGTTCATCTGCTTCGTGAGGAAGTTTTGGCCTGGCAAAAAACGCCCTGGAGCCTGAGCCTTTTTGCATATTAACTTTTGCACTTTTAAACTAAGCTTGAGGTCAAAGCAGATCAGGCGACTGCACAGTCACAACCACCGTCTGAGTTAGACCATCACGATCACGATTGCGCAGCCACCAGAGTGCGCCTTTTTTTATTGCACAGTCGCCTTCTTTCAACGACAGGAGTTGAGCAATTGTTTTTCCCAGCATCGGCTGATGGCCAATCACCAAAACTGGATATTTGCTGGTTGACCACTGCACCAAGTCCAGCAGCTGAGCTGGTGTACCGTCAGGTCCAAGCTCTGCGCGAGTTTTGTACTTGCGTCCTAGTGCCAAGGCCGTTTGCTCACAACGTCTTGCCGGGCTGACCAGGATGCGCGCGCCTTCAGGCAACTGCCTGTCTAGCCATAGAGCCATACGGGCAGCCTGTTTTTCACCGCGTTGTGTCAATGAGCGGTCAACATCAAGCACTGACGCCTTGTCGTCGGGAAGCCAGTCCTCAGCTTCTGCATGGCGCCACAATATCAAGTCCATGAGTAATTCCTTGCTGCCTTATTTTTTTTGCCTGACTGCAGCCGTGTAGCGTCGCATCAGCGCAGCCTGCGCGCCATTGCCCGGCTCGCTGTTTACCCGCCTGTAAGTACCGCTGGATTGCAGATCCCATGCATCCACCCCGTCATGCAGGTAAGCCACCAGACATTCATCAACGATACGCTGTCTGATCACAGGGTCGGTAACAGGCCAAGCCAATTCGATGCGGCGCAGCATGTTGCGATTCATCCAGTCAGCGCTTGAAAGCAGCAAAGTTTCTTCATCACCGCTGCGAAAATAAAATACTCTCGAATGCTCAAGAAAACGGCCAATTACTGAGCGTACGCGAATGTTGTCGGTCACCCCAGGTACCTGTGCGGGTAGCATGCAAGCACCGCGAACGATCAGATCTATCTTCACCCCGCGCTGCCCTGCTTTGACGAGTGCCAGCATCAAAGCCTCATCGGTCAGCGCATTCATTTTGGCAACGATACGGGTATCTTTACCCTTTGCGGACGCATCGCCCAGCGCATCAATTTTCTCAATCAGCTTGCGCTGCAAATGAAACGGTGCCAGCAACAAATGGTGCAGCTTGGGCAACTTGCTTTGACTGGCCAAATGCACAAACACAGTGTCCATGTCGAGGGTTAAAAGGGGCTCAGCCGTGAGGTAGCTGACATCGGTATACAGCTTTGCTGTGCGCGGGTTGTAATTGCCCGTTGACAGGTGTCCGTAGCGGACCATGCTGCGGCCTTCGCGTCGGGTCACCAGTAGCATTTTGGCGTGGGTTTTCAAGCCCACGACACCATACACGACCTGCGCACCAATGGACTCCAACATTTCAGCCCAGTTGATGTTGGCCTCTTCATCAAAGCGGGCCTTCAGCTCAACCACCACAGTCACTTCTTTGCCGCGTCTGACGGCTTCACGCAACAACTGCATCAGCTCGGAATCTGAGCCGGTGCGGTAAATGGTTTGCTTGATAGCCAACACTTGCGGGTCATTTACCGCTTCGCGCAAAAAAGCCAGAACGCCTTCAAAGCTTTCAAAAGGCTGATGAATTGAAACATCCCCTTGTTTAAGCCGCTCAAAAAAAGACTGACCCGGCGCCAATTGCGTTGGGTAACAACCGTTGTAGGTTGGAAATAAAAGCTTTGGATCGTTGACCAGATCGACTATTTGCGTCAGCCGAACCAAATTGACCGGGCCATGAACGCGATATAAGGCACGCTCAGGCAAATTGAACTGCTTGAGCAAAAAACTTGAAAGATAGTCAGAGCAGCTGGCTGACACCTCCAGACGAACCGCCTGACCGTAATGGCGCTGCTCCAACCCCTGGCGCAGCGCGGTTCGCAAATTCTGCACATCATCTTCATCAACGGCAAGGTCTGAATGGCGCGTCACACGGAATTGCGAAAACTGCTCCATGACCCGTCCTGGAAACAGCTCTGCCAGGTGAGCACGAATAACACTCGAAAGTGACAAAAACAGCGTGCCCTTGTCACTGCCACGTGCCGGCATATGTATAAAGCGCGGTAGGACGCGCGGCACTTTCACAATAGCAATGTCGTTCTGCCGCCCGAAAGCATCATGCCCGCTGAGGCGAACGATAAAATTAAGTGACTTGTTAGCTACCTGCGGAAACGGATGCGACGGATCCAGACCAACGGGAATCAACAAAGGGCGGACTTCGCGCTCAAAATAGGCTTTAACCCACCGGCGCTGATCTGTACTGCGCTCACCATGCGAAACAATGCGAATGCCTTGTCGCCCGAATTCTGGCAACAGGTCATCGTTGTACAGTGAGTACTGACGTGCCACCATGTCATGTGCCGCCTCCGACAGCGCTTTGAACGACTCTGGTGTGTACAAACCCTTGTCATCGTTCGAGAGCGCCGCAATCAGGTGCGGCGCGGCGCGTACTTCAAAAAACTCATCCAGGTTGGAAGAGACAATACACAAGTAGCGTAACCGTTCTAACAGCGGCACATCAGGCCGTTTGGCCCAATCCAGTACGCGCTCATTGAAGGCCAGGATGCTGTGATCGCGATCCAAAAACTGAAAAGGCTTGACGTTAACTGGAGCGTTTGAAATGATCAAAGACAGGGCAACGGGTTAAGTCGTTGTTATCAAAAGTAAACAATAAGTAATTCACGAGTGTTCACTGATTTGATGTCAATGGCGTGACAGTATTTTTTGCCAGCCCGACATTGGGAACAGTCACTTCTATATTTTGCCCGTTTTTTATCAGCCGATCCTGATGTGCTGCGACCAGAAAGCTGTCAAACAGCTGTGCTGATTGCGCCCAACTGAAATTCAGCGCACGCAAACGCGCCTCGTGGCGTGGTACGGCAAGTGCCCTGTAGCAGGCCTTTTGCAAATCTGCATCCAGCACGCCGCCGTGATGCTGTCCGTTATCTGCACCGCCTGCCTTGCACAACACTTCCAGCGGACCATCAACCGGGTAAGCTGCAACAGGTGTACCGGTTGCCATTGCCTCCAGCATCACCAGGCCAAAAGTTTCAGACCGGCTGGGAAATACAAACACATCCGCCGCTGAATACGCCTTGGCCAACTCTTGCCTGGTTAGCACGCCCGTCCAGCGCACTTGCAAGTAACGCTGTTTGAGCGATGCCTCCAGAGGCTCTACACCGCAAACCACTTTCGTTCCTGGAATGTCGAGTCTTAAAAATGCATCAATGTTTTTTTCATACGATATGCGGCCAACATACAGCAAAATGGGGCGTAATAGCGCGCCCATGGGTGGATTCATTGGCGGAAACAAGCGACTCTGCGCCAGGTAGGCAAACAGCTCGGTATCCACACCATGTGTCCAGCTGCGCAGGTTTTTAAAACCACGCTGCTCCAGCATGCGCAGTACGCCTTGCGTAGGCACCATTACGCCAGATGATGGTTTGTGAAAATACTTGAACAGCGCGTAGCCCCATGACAGTGGAATTTTCAACGCGGCCTGCAAAATCTCAGGGAATTTTGTGTGGAACGCGGTCGTGAACTTCAGGCTTCGCTTGCAGCAGTAATTGCGTGCTGCCCAGCCTAACGGCCCTTCAGTAGCAATGTGAATCGCCTCCGGCACAAAGGCATCCAGCTTTTCGGTCAACATGCGCTTGGGAGAAACAGCCAGGTCAATGCCCGCATAACCGGGGCATGGGCGGGTTTTAAAAAGTCCGGGATGAATTACTTCAATCCGGTGACCCAGCGCCTCCAGCTCTCGCACCAGCTCAATCAATGTGGTAACGACGCCGTTAACCTGTGGTTGCCAGGCGTCAGTGATCAATGCAATTTTCATTTTTGCTGTTCCATCAGGCAGTCACTGGGTGACCAACATGCGCGCGGCCTTGCGTCTCAATAGCTGGCGCCCAGTGCAGTAGCTCCAGCGTCCCGTCAAAGTGCTCAACCAGCGCGGTGCGGCTTTCAACCCAATCACCGTCGTTGCAATACAGCACGCCGTCGATATCGCGCATCTCGGCCCGATGGATGTGCCCGCACACCACGCCCTGGTGGCCAGGGTTGCGTGCCTCGTTGGCGACCGCAACTTCAAAATCGGTCACGTAATTCAGCGTGCTTTTTACTTTTTGCTTCAGGTACGCTGAGAGCGACCAATATGGCAGCCCCATACGGGCGCGCAAGCTGTTCAGATAGCGATTCAGTTTGAGCGTGAACTTATAAAGGTTGTCACCCACAATCGCCAGACACCGGGCGCACTGCACCACTGCATCAAAGTAGTCCCCATGAATGACCCACAACTGACGCCCGTCAGCCGTGATGTGAACAGCATCCTCCATGACTTCAATATCACCAAAGCGATGGACAATAAACTCACGCGCAAACTCATCATGATTGCCGGGTATGAACACCACGCGGCAGCCTTTGCGGGCACGCTTGAGAAGTTTTTGCACAACGTCGTTGTGCGCTTGTGGCCAATACCATTTGCGGCGCAATTGCCAGCCGTCAATGATGTCGCCGACCAGGTACAGGTTGTCGCTAGGATGCGCTTTTAAAAAATCAAGCAGCGCATTGGCTTGGCAGCCCGGCGTGCCAAGGTGCAGGTCAGAAATAAAAATGGTACGGTAACGTTTGCGCAGCGATTCATCATCAATTTCATTCGGCTCCGGACGGTTTACATCAGATGTGTTGCCCATCGAACCCAAAGCATCAAACATCGTACGCATCACATGGTTGCAGGTTTTGCCGCGAACTGCTTTAGATAGCGTGGCGGCAAATCTGCAATGCGCATCATCATTGGCAAGTCTGCTGAATTAAAGTCGGGATCCCACGCTGGCGCACCCAGTACCTTGGCACCCAGGCGCAAATAGCCACGAATCAACGCAGGTGGCTCTATGTTTAGCGAATTGTCGAGCCTGTCTACCGGCAATGCCAGCCGCGGTGTGACGTGGTACTCGATCGGCGCCAGATGCGTCTGTTTGACTTGCCGCCAAATGCTGGCAGCGGCTTGGCCACTGGTTGTGCCGCCGGCCTGCATTGGGATGCTGGCGCAACCAATCATGGTGTCCAGCTGGTTGCGGGCCATGAATTCCGCCAACGCGCCCCACAGCGCCAGAATCACGCCGCCCGAGCGGTGGTCTGCATGCACACAACTGCGGCCCAGCTCAACCATTCGCTCACGCAGGCTGCGCAGGCGGGTCAGGTCAAACTCCGTGTCGCTGTAAGTGCTGCCAGCGCGCTTTGCCTGCGTGGGCGTGAGCACGCGATAAGTACCAATTACTTCCCCACTGGCGTCATCGCGGACCAGCAGGTGCTCACAGTAATCGTCAAACAGGTCAATGTCATGGCCAGGAATAGTGATGGGCAGCAAAGCACCCATTTCCACTGCAAAAACCTGGTACCTCAAACGCTGCGCCGCCCGGACCTCGTCTTGATGTCGGGCCCAGCTGACCGAAACTTTCCCCAGGGCAGGCCTTTGAACAACATCGGAAATGACAGCTTGGCCGCTTGGACAAAGTGACCCCCGAATAATTTGTGGCATGGCCACAGGCGACAGGGCGAAGGTGGGGTTGGGCAGTTCTTTCATGGCGGGCACCTTGTGTTGTTTTTAGCCGTCGAATCAATTGACAAAATCTGATGTAAAAAAGCCCCGGGGTCGGGGCTACTGATGGAGGGTCATTTGATGGCCATCGGATAAACAGGCCGAATGCTCTGAAGCCCTTCCAGCCAAGGCCTTGCGCCAGGCCTAAAGCGCAATCCGCCCGGACTGTTGGCCAACGCCCTGGCAGTACAACGCAATATCCTCAGGCATTGTTGATTGAAGGTTGACACAGCTGTTGGGGTTCTGTTTTCTTGCATGCCCAAATTATGGGTATCCGAGGTGACATGCCTGTGTCAGTTGAGTTGCAGTTGTGTGACAGGACCGGGGCTCGCCAGCAAACCAACAACCTTATAAAATGCTATGTTTTCAGGGGCTAATTACGCCCGAATCTATTGGCTTACAAGCCAAAAATACCTAAAACGGCATTTTGAGGTGCAGTCAAGTCCGTTTTGACGCCCAAATCCACATCCAGACGCCGCCCAGCATCATTGGCACACACAGCCACTGGCCCATGCTCAAGCCAAGCTGCAGAATGCCCAGATATGCATCGGGTTCGCGAAAAAATTCCGCAATAAATCTTAAAACGCCATATCCAAACAGAAAAGCGCCTGAGACTTGACCCATTTTTCGCGGCCTTCTTGCGTACAGCCATAACAAGATGAAAAGCAGTAAACCTTCCAGTAAAAACTGGTAAATTTGCGAAGGATGACGCGGTAAAGGGCCACCATCTCTGAACAGCATGCCCCACGGCAGCGATGGGTCAGCCACCCTGCCCCACAGCTCGCCATTGATGAAGTTACCCACCCGGCCCGCCGCCAGTCCAGTTGGCACGCACGGCGCAATGAAGTCCATCACCTGCAGCCAGGGCCTGTGGCGAGTGCGTGCAAACCACACCTGCGACAACAGCACGCCAATCAAGCCACCATGAAAACTCATGCCCCCCTGCCAGATGTAAAAAATCTCCAGCGGGTTACTGGCGTAATAAGCTGGTTTGTAAAACAGGCAATAACCGACACGCCCGCCAACCACCACGCCCATGACACCCAAAAACAAGATGTCTTCAATGTCACGCTTGCTCCAGGCGCCTGCGCCGGTAATGGATGCATAAGGCTGATGCTTTAAGCGCAATGTGGCAAGAAAGAAAAACAGGCCGAAAGCTGCCAGATATGTCAGGCCATACCAGTGGATTGCCAAGGGGCCGAGTTGCAAAGCTACAGGATGAATCTCGGGATGGATAAGCATGGGGATATTTTGCACGTTCCAAGCCTTAACAAATACAATCAAATTTGAACAAACTCACGAGACACCACATGGACATCAAAACCATCACGCTAAACCCACGCAGCAAAAATATCACTGAAGGCAAGTCCCGTGCGCCCAATCGCTCGATGTACTACGCCATGGGCTACGAGACGGCTGATTTCAAAAAGCCCATGATTGGCGTAGCCAATGGGCACAGCACCATCACGCCGTGTAACAGCGGCTTGCAAAAACTGGCTGATGCCGCAATTGAGGCAATTGAAGCTGCGGGCGGCAACGCGCAGGTGTTTGGCACGCCGACCATCTCGGATGGTATGGCCATGGGCACAGAGGGCATGAAGTATTCGCTGGTCTCTCGGGAAGTCATCAGTGACTGCATTGAAACCTGTGTGCAGGGTCAGTGGATGGATGGCGTACTGGTGGTCGGCGGTTGCGATAAAAACATGCCAGGTGGCCTGATGGGCATGCTGCGCGCCAATGTGCCAGCCATTTATGTCTATGGTGGGACGATACTGCCAGGCCATTACAAAGGGAAAGACCTGAATATCGTGAGCGTGTTTGAAGCCGTAGGCGAAAACTCTGCGGGCCGATTGAGCGACGAGGATCTGGAGCAAATTGAACGCCGTGCTGTGCCCGGAACCGGAAGCTGCGGCGGCATGTACACCGCCAACACCATGTCCAGCTCCTTCGAGGCGCTAGGCATATCACTGCCGTATTCAAGCACCATGGCCAACCCGCACGACGAGAAAATGAACTCGGCTGCTGAGTCAGCCAGAGTCTTGATTGAAGCTGTAAAAAAGGACATCAAACCGCGCGATATCGTGACGAAAAAGGCGATTGAGAATGCGGTAGCCGTCATCATGGCAACTGGCGGTTCAACCAATGCCGTTTTGCACTTCTTGGCCATTGCCCACACCGCTGGCGTGGAATGGACAATTGATGACTTTGAGCGCATTCGCGTCAAAACGCCGGTGCTGTGCGACTTGAAACCATCTGGAAAATACCTGGCGGTTGACTTGCACAAAGCGGGCGGCATTCCGCAAGTCATGAAAACGCTGCTGGTTGCTGGCTTGCTGCACGGCGATTGCCTGACGATTAGCGGTCAGACAATTGCAGAAGTGCTCAAGGATATCCCGGACGTACCCCGAGCAGACCAGGATGTGATCCGCGGGATCGACAAGCCGATTTACAAGCAAGGCCACCTTGCGATTTTGAAAGGCAACCTGTCGCCTGAAGGCGCTGTTGCCAAAATCACTGGCTTGAAAAACCCTGTGATGACTGGTCCTGCACGCGTGTTTGACGACGAGCAATCTGGCCTGGCTGCAATTTTGGCGGGCAAAATTGTGGCGGGTGATGTGATGGTATTGCGCTATCTCGGTCCCAAAGGTGGGCCAGGGATGCCAGAAATGCTGGCGCCAACCGGCGCCCTGATTGGCGCAGGTTTGGGCGAAAGTGTGGGCTTGATTACTGACGGCCGCTTTTCAGGCGGCACCTGGGGTATGGTGGTGGGCCATGTCGCTCCTGAAGCAGCTGCAGGCGGCAACATTGCTTTTATCCACGAGGGCGATTCTGTCACCATCGATGCCAAACAATTGCTGCTCCAGTTGAACATCAGCGAGGAAGAACTAACCCAACGAAAAGTGGGTTGGGTTGCTCCAAAGCCACGCTACATGCGTGGTGTGCAGGCCAAGTTTGCCTTTAATGCATCGAGCGCCAGCAAGGGTGCTGTGCTTGACGACTATTGATTTTATTTTTTGCGCTTGGTGGGCAGCATGCCCATCTGTGCGCGCTGTCTCTCAAGCCGGTCTTTCTTGCGCTTGTCCATCTTGTCCATCTCTACGCGTTTGGTGTAGCCTGAACTGTCAGCCCAGGCCCACCAAGCCACTGCCAGGGCAAATGGTGACAGCACGACCCACCATGGCCAAGCGGCAACTGGGCCAAATGCCATATATTTCATGATCAGTGCAGCAATGCCTAAAAGTAGAAAGTACATGCTCGGTTCCTGCTTTTAATGAACTCGTATTTAAAAGTGCCGTAATAGTGGTTTTGGAGGAGACGCCATCCGTCAACCCAAGTCACTACAATGACGTTAAACGCAATGTAACTCAACATGTTACGTACTCACGAGGATAATTTTATGAAACGCATATTTGTCGCGATCGCCGCTCTGGCTACTGGCTTTGCCATATCGACGCCCGCGCTGGCCGACATGGCTTTAGCTACGGCTAAAAATTGCATGGCCTGTCATGCTGTTGATAAAAAACTGGTTGGTCCGTCATACAAGGACATTGCTGCCAAATACGCCGGCCAAGCCGATGCTGTTGACAAGCTGGCAGGCAAAGTTGTCAAAGGCGGTTCGGGTGTATGGGGCCCCGTGCCCATGCCGGCCAACGCGCAAATCAACGATGCCGATGCCAAAAAATTGGTGGCCTGGATTCTGGCAGGTTCCAAGTAATTTTTGTAGCTTTTGAATAAAAAAGCCCGCATATTGCGGGCTTTTTTACGTTTGATGATTTAAAGATTTTCAGCCAGCTGATCGAGAATAGCGGGGTTTTCAAGTGTCGACGTGTCCTGGGTGATCGCCTCTCCCTTGGCAATACCGCGCAGCAGACGACGCATGATTTTGCCGCTACGGGTTTTAGGCAAGTTGTCACCGAAGCGGATATCTTTTGGTTTGGCAATCGGGCCGATTTGTTTGGCCACCCAGTCACGCAGTTCCTTGGCAATGGCTTTGGCTTCATCAC
>JAYVEE010000074.1:0-6347 GCA_043749005.1 Polaromonas sp.
ACTGCGGCAACGCGGCCAAGCCATGAGTAAATTGACAAAGGTGTTTGCTGGCTTGTGCGCTTTGTTGGCGGTATTTGCAGCCACGCTGTGGCTGCTGAGCACACGCGGCGAAACCCTGACGGAATTACCAGCGCTGGCCGCCAGCACCCCCGAGCGTGGCGCGTACCTCGCTCAAGTTGGCAACTGCGCAGGCTGCCACACCGAGCGCGGCGGCAAACCTTATGCGGGCGGCACGGGGATCGACACCCCTTTTGGCGCAGTTTATGCCACCAACCTCACGCCTGACGCAGCCAGCGGAATTGGCAACTGGACACGCGCGGATTTTTGGCGTGCCATGCATCACGGCGTGTCAAAAGATGGGCGCCTGTTATACCCTGCTTTCCCGTACACCAGTTACACGCTGGTCACGCGGGACGATTCTGACGCGCTGTTTGCTTACCTGAAAAGCTTGTCCGCCGTTAACCAGACAAACAAAACGCATGCGGTGCGTTTCCCGTACAACTCGCAGGCAGCATTAGCCGTGTGGCGGGCCTTGTACTTCAAACCTGCTGCCTACCAGCTTGACGCCAAAGCAACTGCCGAGTGGAACAGGGGTGCGTATTTGGTCAACAGCCTGGGGCATTGCAGTGCCTGCCACGCAGCGCGCAATGCGCTAGGCGCGACGGATGGCTTGAACCTGGCAGGCGGGCTGATACCCCTGCAAAACTGGTACGCACCGTCACTCGTCTCATCGCAAGAGGCTAGCGTCGCCAACTGGCGGCTTGAAGACATCACTGCGCTGTTCAAAACTGGTGTTTCACCAGGAGCATCCGTAAATGGCCCGATGGCTGAAGTTGTGGTTGGCAGCACACAACACTGGACTGATGCCGATTTGAACGCAATGGCGGTGTACTTGAAGGCGCTGCCTGTCACAGCCTCTGCGAACCCGGTAAAAGAGTTCAGCGCAACCCCGCACGGCAGCAAAGTATACGAGCAACACTGTGCGCAATGCCATGGCGACAATGGCCAAGGCGTGGCCAATGCCTACCCCGCGCTCGCAGGCAACCGAGCCGTGTTGATGCCGCAAAAGGCTAACCTGGTGCAAATAGTGCTAAACGGCGGCTACGCACCCGCCACCGCAGGCAACCCACGTCCTTTCGGTATGCCGCCCTTTGCATTGGTGCTCAATGACAGCGACATTGCGGCTGTGCTGACACACGTCCGCAGCAGCTGGGGTAATCAGGCTGGTAGTGTTTCAGCCTTTGATGTGGGCCGCGTCCAGGACAACGGCGCAAGATAAGTAAAGCACCCAATAACAACGTCATCGACCTAATCGTTTTTGACCATCTGGTCACGCTGCGCGAGCGACGGAAACCATTTGAACCAAAGCGCAGCCACCAGCAGCGTGCCCACTCCACCCGCTACAACTGAGCCCATTGGCCCCATCAGCGCAGCCGTCGCGCCTGATTCAAATTCGCCCAGTTGATTGGACGCGCCAATAAACACAGAATTGATGGCGCTCACCCTGCCGCGCATGTCGTTTGGGGTTTCAAGTTGCATCAGTGTTTGCCGCACCACCATGCTGATCATGTCAGCCCCGCCTGACACCGCCAACGCGGCCAGCGACAACACAAACTGGGTAGACATACCAAACACCAGCATGCACACACCATACAAGGCCACCGCTGCCAGCATGGTGTGCCCCACGCGCCGCGTCAGGGGCCAGCGTGTCAGCCCCACCGCCGTCATGACGGCGCCCAGCGCAGGAGCCGAACGTAACAACCCCAGTCCCCACGGGCCCACTTGCAGGATGTCTTTTGCAAACATGGGCAGCAACGCAGTAGCTCCGCCCAGCAGCACAGCAAACAGATCCAGCGACACAGCACCCAGCAGTGCCTTGTGATGCCACACAAACTCGGCGCCGGCCAGCAAGGTGCGCAGGGTCGCGGGTTTACGCGGAACGGGGTCGTGCCTGTAGCGCACCAGACCGATCAGCACAGAGGCGGTACAAAACAGCACTGCACAGACTATGAATACGGTGGTTGCGCCCGCCACAAAAATCAGCCCGCCCAGTGCAGGCCCGGCCACCACAGCCGCCTGATTACCGCCCGAACTGAATGCGATGGCACGGGGCAACATGGCAGGCGGCACCAGCATGGGGGTCAAGGCCTGCTGCGCGGGCATTTGAAAAGCCCGGGCCACGCCCAGCAACACAGATAGCCCCAAAAGCAATTCGCGTGAGACCCAAGGCCTAGCGGCGCCCCAGCCCACACTGGCAGCTATCAGCAGCACCGCAATCAGGGTCTGCAAAGCAAAGCAGCAAGCAATGATGCGGCCACGGTGCAGCCGGTCTGCCACGTGGCCCGCAATCAGTGTCAGCAGCAATGCAGGCAAGAACTGGAACAACCCGACCAAGCCCAGGTCCCAAGCGCTGGAGGTCAGCTCGTACATCTGCCAGCCGACAGCCACCATCAGCATTTGCGAGCCCATCGTGCCCGACAGCCTGGCAAACCACAGACGCATATAGCTGGGCAGACGGATAAGTTGTTGAAAGCTGTCTTTTGACATGAATGCGTGAGTGGCCGGAACAGCTTAACAGCAACCGGGCACGTCGCCGCCTGGAGGTTCACTAACAAATGGTGAGCGTCCAGTTAACATCGCGACTATCACCACGAGGATTCTTATGCAGCGTATCGTCATCATCGGTGGAGGGGCAGGCGGCCTGGCTCTGGCTACCCAGTTGGGCAAGCGCCTGGGCAAAAAGAAGCTAGCTGACATCACGCTGGTTGATGCGGCCCGCACCCATGTGTGGAAGCCCCTGTTACACCAATTGGCCGCGGGCAGTTTTGACACCCATGCCGAAGAAATTGAATACTTGGCGCAGGCCCGGTGGAATTATTTCAAGTTTCGACTTGGCAGCTTGACCGGCATTGACCGCACTCGCAAAACCGTTCAACTGGCTGCCAGTCATGACGATAGCGGCCGGGAGATCACGCCAGCCCAGTCACTCAGCTACGACACGCTGGTAATAGCCGTGGGCAGCCAGACCAACGACTTTGGCACACCGGGCGCGGCAGAGCACACCATCAAGCTCGACAGCCCGCAAGCGGCCAAGCATTTCAATGAGCGGCTCGTCAACGCTTGCATTCGGGCGCAAACCGTGCCTCGCGCTGAAGGCAGCGGCCTGCTGACTGTCACGATTGTGGGCGGCGGCGCAACGGGGGTGGAACTCGCAGCCGAGCTACACGCCGCTGCACGAATCCTCGGCAGCTACGGTTTTGAAAACATCAACCCTGAAAAGGATTTGAAAATTGTGCTGGTCGAAGCCGGGCCGCGCCTGCTGGCGCAGTTGCCAGAGCGTCTGGGCCATGCCGCTGAAAGGGAATTGCGCAAATTGGCGATTGATGTTCACACCAACGAGAAGGTGATTGAGGTCACAGAAAACAGCTTGAAAATGGCCAGCGGCAAAGTGATTCAATCAACTCTGGCCGTGTGGGCAGCGGGTGTAAAAGCAGCTGACTTTTTAAAGTTCATGGGTGGCACAGAGCCGCTTGAAGTCAACAAGCTCAACCAGTTGATCGTCAATGGCAATCTGCAAAGCAGCCGGGACAGCAGCATTTATGCCTTTGGCGACTGCGCCGCCTGCATGCAGCCAGACGGCACGTGGGTACCGCCGCGTGCCCAGGCGGCTTACCAGCAGGCCATGTACCTGGCGCGCGAACTCTCGCATTTGGTGGCGGGCCAGCCAGTCAAGCACTTTGTTTACACCGATCAAGGCTCGCTGGTGTCGTTGGCGGAATATTCGTCGGTTGGCTCCCTGATGGGCAGCTTGAGCCAAGGCAGCTTTTTTATTGAAGGCCAGATTGCCAAACTGATGTACTGGGCGCTGCATAAGCAGCACCAGTTGGCACTCGGCGGGGTCAGAAAAACCGCACTCATCACTTTGTCAGAAATGATTGACCGCACACACCGGCCACGTATCAAGTTGCATTGATAATTTGCCTGATAATTTCGTTTTTTGAAACCCACAGGAGAACGCCATGGCAAAAGGTCAACAAAACACCAGCAAGATGGTTAAAAAACCAAAAAAAGATACCTCTCCCCCCAAGACTGTGTCACCTGACGCCGTTCGCCCCACCGTCGTCACCCAGGTGCCGCTTCGGGGCAAACTGAAGAACAAGTGAGCGACGTATCCGGGCGCAACTCTGAGTCGCTGTTGCTGAGCAGCGCCGGGCCGCCCCTAGCAAGCGCGGCCCCCTCGGGGGACAGCGTCTTACACGAAGTGAAAAGCGTGGGGGCAAACAATGACCCGTTACACGGCGTTACTCTGGAAGCCATAGTCACTGCCCTGTCAACGCATTACGGTTGGCATGATCTGGGTCAGCGTATTCCGATACGCTGTTTTCAAAGCGAGCCCAGCGTAGCATCCAGCCTGAAGTTTTTACGCAAAACACCTTGGGCCCGCGACAAGGTGGAGGGGTTGTACCTTTTCATGCTGCGTGAGACCAAACGATCAAGCCCCACAGTGCACAACTTTCCACCACCTCGCACGCGCAATACCAGTGACTGATATTGTCGACGGTTTCGAAACAATTTACGCAGACGCGCATCTGCTGGTTTTAAACAAGCCTGCAGGGTTGCTGTCAGTGCCCGGCAAGGGGAATGACAAACAGGATTGTCTGAGTTCACGGGTGCAGAAAAGTTACGCCGATGCATTGATTGTCCACAGACTCGACATGGCCACGTCGGGTTTGATGTTGATGGCACGCGGGTCCACCATGCAAACCGCGCTTTCAAAACTTTTTGAAGGTCGAACTATTTATAAACGCTATGTGGCTGTCGTTGATGGGCATATGCCAGCCAGCCCCAACTGGCAACTGATTGATCTGCCTATTGCCCTTGACTGGCCCAACAGGCCATTGCGCATCATTCAGGCAGATGGCAAACCCAGCCTGACGCACTGGCGCGCCCTTCACCATGACGCAACTTGCAACACCACCCGGGTTGAACTCGAACCCATGACTGGCCGCTCACACCAATTGCGCGTGCATTTGAAGGCGTTAGGCCATCCAATTCTTGGCGATGCGTTGTATGCAACTGCTGATGTCAAAGCCATGGCCACACGGTTGCTGCTGCATGCATGTGCGTTGCGGTTTTTGCATCCGGCAAGTGATAAGGCAATGCTTTTCGACAAGGCTCCTGTGTTTTAGGAACTTCAATATGAGTTCCAACCTCCAACATCTGCACTTGGAGCAACTCATGCCTGAATTACACGGTTTGCAACGCCGAACCCTGGCAGCAGCACTGGTCATCGCACCCGCCATGTGGCTGGGCACACGCGCACAGCCTGCGCAATCCGCATTGGCCCTGCGCGCTACTCCTTCGCAAACCGAGGGGCCGTTTTACCCGTTTGCTCTCCCCAAAGATTCTGACTTTGACCTGTTGCGCAACGGCAATCAAAACTATCCGAAAGGACAAAGCACCTGGGTTGAGGGCAATGTCAGCGACCTGGCTGGCAAGCCGGTTGCAGGTGCGCAGGTTGAAATCTGGCAATGTGACCACGATGGTCATTATCATCACCCTGCCGACGGCGGCAAAGCTGACCAGCGCTTTCAGGGCTTTGGCCGCGTCACGGTGGGCAGAGATGGCAACTATCGCTTTCGCACCATCAGGCCTGTGGCTTATGCCGGGCGCACACCGCACATTCATGTCAAGGTCAGGCTTGGAACGCGAGAACTGCTGACGACACAACTCTATGTATCGGGTGATGCAGGCAACGCACGCGACTTTTTATGGCGTGGTTTGAATGAGCCAGATCGTGCTGCCCTGACAATTCCTTTTGCGCAAGGCACTGACGGCCTGAAAGCGCGTTTCCCCATCACCGTAGCCATTTGACCGTACCATCTGTTTCATGATCAAACACCTTTTCATTCTCACAGGGGCTACACGCGGCATGGGGTTGGCCATGGCGCGCCAATTGCTCCAGCCCAGCAACATGTTGCTGGGCATCTCTCGCAGCGCCAACGAAACTCTTGCAGTTCAAGCCAAACAGGCAGGTGCAAATTTATTGCAATGGACGCAAGACCTGGCTTTGGGCGCACGTACCAGCGCAAGGTTGGAGCAATGGCTGCGCGAACAAGAAGCGAGCAGTTTTGCCAGCGCAACACTCATCAACAATGCAGGGGTCATTCCGCGCATCGGGCCTCTGAGTGAAGCTGACGCCGATGATCTCAGTCATGCACTGCGTGTTGGTTTGGAAGCGCCCATGCAATTGACCAGCGCTTTTCTGCGTGCCACTGACAACTGGGCAGGTCAGCGCAAGGTGTTGAATATTTCGTCTGGTTTGGCGCGCAGGGCAATGGCTTCGC
>JAYVEE010000075.1:0-6326 GCA_043749005.1 Polaromonas sp.
AGTCAGAGTCGGAAAAGGCTCTGAGCACCTTGTTAAATCAGTATTAAATCATGTTAAAGGCCAATTAATACGAGCACAGTCTGCTCCTGATAACATAGCAAATTTTAAGTGCGCTCTTGATGTGTATCAGCAGCATTACCGCGCCATCAATGGTCAGCATGCGCAGGTTTACGCTGGTGTGTTCGATGGGCTGGCGGCCTTGCAGAAGGCTGGACTAAAGCTGGCCTGCCTGACCAACAAACCTGTCGATTTCGCGCGTGAGCTCCTCAAACTCAAAAGGTTGGACGAATTTTTCAGTCATGTGTTTGGCGGCGATTCGTTTGCTGCAAAAAAGCCCGATGCGCTACCTGTGCTTAAAACTTGTGAGGCCTTGAGTACGCTGCCTGGCCAAACCTTGATGGTGGGGGACTCAAGTAACGATGCCCTTGCGGCCCGTGCGGCAGGCTGCCCGGTGGTGCTGGTAACTTATGGTTATAACCACGGCGATCCTATTCAACAGGTAAATGCGGACGGGTATGTCGACACCCTGAGTGATGTACTGCGCGCTTGTGAAGCCATCACCGCTTTCACCCGCGAGGCAACGCGCAACTAAGCACCGCCGTGGCCCTTGATGAAAGTTTCCAGTTGCTTGATCTGATCGCCTTGCTGACGAATGATGTCTTTGACGATGTCGCCAACCGAAACCATCCCAAGCACTTTACCGTTGTCTACCACCGGCAAATGCCTGAGATTGCGCGATGCCATGGTGTTCATGCAGGTATCAAGCTCGTCTGCAAGCCCGACGGTGACAGGGGTTTTTGTCATGATGCTGCCGAGCAAGGTTTGCTTTGCGTTCCAGCCTGGCAGCAACACCTTGATAGCACAGTCGCCTTGAGTGACTATGCCAGTTAATGCGCCACTTTCAATGATCATGATCGAGCGCACTTTATTGTTTTTCATCAACTCCAAAGCGTCAAACACAGAGTCGGATGACGTCAGCGAAATAACAGTTGCTGATTTTTGATCAATACAGTTTTTGACGGTTGCCAAGGCGACCTCGCTTCAAAAGGCTATCAACATAGATAAATTTCACTATAGCATCGCGCCGTGATTTGACCGGCAAGGACACATTTAATCTAGACTGTCTTGGTCAGCAACGCGTCCACGAGCCTAATATTTGCAAGCGTTAAACCTGGGTCTTAACGCATGAGAGCGGCGTAAAACTCGGCCTCTTTGAAGGCTTCGCCTTTGACGCTGCTGCTGCTTGTGCCTGAAGCCTGGTTATGACGCAACAATTCTCAGCGTGGATGCTGACGGCTACCTAAGCTCGCTGGCTGGCATTGATCTTCAGCAGATCAGGAAGCTTTGCCCAGAAGCGCGTCTTTAAGTCTGAAGTCAGCAGGATTTGGGCCCAGCCAGATGCGCATCAAAGCAGCATAAAACTCAGGCTCTTTGAACGGTTCGCCTTGCTGTTTACCTTTGACGGTGATGATGGTGCCGGTGCCGGGAATCCAGTCGATGGTGAAGTTTTCGCCCGTCACCATTTTTTTCTGGTCCGAAAAAATTTGTCCCATTTTGATCAGGCCAGGGATAAGCTTGGACATCTCGTTTTTTGGCGAGTTCTCTTCAAAACCTTTGGTGAAGGCCTTGCCCAGTTCGTTGGAGTCAATATCACGCAGCAGTGTGATGCTCATTCGCTTGGGACCAGGAGCTGCAAACATTTCTTCAGGCGTACCTACTTTTTTGCCAACATACAGACCCGCCGCATAGACCTTGAACACAGCGCGGTAGCGAACTCCTGCGCCATTGAGTTGCAACTTGCTTCCCTGCAGGTCGACGGCATCTTCAATCTTGGCACCACCCACATCAATGGTGGCTGCTGCTGCGCTGCAAACCATAACCAAAGCCGCCAATGTGCTTACGCATAATTTTATAAAGCTCATTTATGTCTCCTATACAAAATAAATAATAGAACGGTCGTACTATTTTGTATCCTGATTTTGTATGTCTTGTGCCAAGTCTGCAATAGGGTTTGCGCGGAGCGCGACCCTTAACGCTGGTTTGCTACACTTTGGCAACATGCATACGCAACGCATCATTCATCTCAGCCAATCCAGCCAGCCAGGTCTTGCGGACCGGGGAGCCTGGGCTTGGCGAGGCTGCTCAATTTTTAATATTTGAGTATCCCCGCGCCTGCATCACAGGCGTATTGAATGAACCGGGTCACACAATTAGCTGTGGCGGACTTGCGAAGGATTCCACAGTGATCACTGAACTTGAATTTAAGAGCCTGGCTGCTCAAGGCTACAACCGCATTCCGCTAATGGTTGAAGCGTTTGCCGATCTGGAAACGCCGTTGTCTCTGTATTTAAAACTGGCCCATTCCAAAGATGGCTGCAAGTACAGTTTTCTACTTGAATCGGTTGTGGGCGGCGAGCGCTTTGGCCGCTATAGTTTTATTGGTTTGCCAGCACGTACCTTGGTGCGTGCCTCAGGCTTTGGCGCAGATGCAACGACCGAGGTGGTGACTGACGGCAAGGTGGTAGAAACGTTAGAGCACACGGGTTCATATAGTCCACTTGACTTCATCAGTGACTATCAAAAGCGTTTTAAGGTTGCCCTGCGCCCAGGTCTGCCGCGCTTTTGCGGCGGGCTGGCCGGATATTTCGGGTACGACGCGGTGCGCTACATCGAAAGGAAACTCGAAAAGTCTTGCCCGCCCGACACGCTGGGTTGCCCCGACATCTTGCTGCTGCAATGTGAAGAACTGGCAGTGATCGACAATCTGTCGGGTAAGCTTTACATGATTGTTTATGCCGATCCCAAACAAAGCGAGGCGTACAGCAACGCCAAAAAACGCCTGCGTGAACTTAGAGAACAGCTGAAGTATTCGGTCAGTGCACCCATCGTAAAACCGTCTCAGGGCTACCCGGCAGAGCGCGATTTTGCCAAGGCTGATTACATCGCCGCGGTCGAGTCAGCCAAACGCATGATTGAAGCGGGCGACTTCATGCAGGTGCAAATCGGTCAGCGGATTAAAAAGCGTTTCACCGAATCGCCCCTGAGCTTGTACCGCGCGTTGCGGTCATTGAACCCATCACCTTATATGTACTACTACAATTTTGGCGACTTTCATGTGGTGGGCGCTTCGCCGGAGATTCTGGTTCGGCAAGAATCGGTGTCCGCGAGTGAGGGTGGCGGGCAGAAAATCACCATCAGACCGTTGGCTGGCACACGGCCACGCGCCTCCTCACCCGAGGCAGACAAAGCCGCTGAGCAAGAGCTGGTCAATGATCCGAAAGAACGTGCCGAGCATGTGATGCTGATTGACCTGGCACGCAACGACATTGGCCGCATCGCCAAAACCGGCACGGTAAAAGTGACTGAAGCGTTTGCGGTGGAGCGCTACAGCCACGTCATGCATATCGTCAGCAACGTAGAAGGCGCTTTGCTGGACGGCATGAGCGGCATGGATGTTTTAAAAGCTACGTTTCCAGCCGGCACGCTGAGCGGTGCACCCAAAGTACATGCGATGCAAGTTATTGACCAGCTGGAGCCGACCAAGCGCGGTCTATACGGCGGCGCGTGTGGCTACCTGAGTTATTCAGGCGACATGGACGTGGCCATCACCATCCGCACCGGCATCATCAAGGATCAGATGCTGTACGTGCAGGCGGCGGCCGGTGTGGTGGCTGATTCTGTGCCTGAGCTGGAGTGGAAGGAAACCGAAGCTAAGGCGCGCGCGCTTCTGCGGGCGGCAGAACTTGTCGAAGAAGGCCTGGAGTAAACGCTATGAGTCAAAAAATCAAGCTTTTGATGATCGACAACTACGACAGTTTTACCTACAACATCGTGCAATATTTTGGCGAGCTGGGGGCAGAGGTAGAAGTTTTCCGCAACGACGAAATCACCATCGATCAAATCGCTGCAAAAACGCCCGACCGCCTGGTCGTATCGCCCGGCCCGTGCTCACCTGTAGAAGCAGGCATCTCTGTCGCAGCCATTCAGCATTTCGCAGGCAAGCTGCCTATCCTCGGCGTTTGCCTCGGCCACCAGGCCATCGGCTCTGCGTTTGGTGGCTCCATCATTCGCGCGCAAGAGTTGATGCACGGCAAAACCAGCGTTATCACCACCACGCAACGCGGCGTGTTTGCAGATTTGCCCAAACAGTTCACCGTCAATCGTTACCATTCCCTGGCCATTGAAAAGTCATCAATCCCTGATGTGCTGGAAGTCACTGCCTGGACCGATGACGGCGAAATTATGGGCGTGCGCCACAAAACGCTGCCGATTGAAGGGGTTCAGTTTCATCCTGAATCGATACTGACTGAACACGGCCATGCGATGCTGAAAAACTTCCTGGCCCAGTCCAAGTGACTAAATGCTATCGGTTTAATAGCTGCTTGCGCCCGTATTTTCGAGGCTACGGCCATATTTAATACCTGAAACCTGCCTCTTTTAGCCATTTTTGAGTACTTTTATGCCCCACACCCATTCAGCGCCCAAAATAACCGCCAGCCAGGCCCTGCAACGTACCATTGAGCACCGAGAGATTTTCCACGACGAAATGCTGCACCTGATGCGGCTCATTATGGGTGGCGAGATGTCGCCTGTCATGATGGCGGCGCTGATTACCGGGCTGCGCGTTAAGAAGGAGACTATTGGCGAGATTACCGCTGCTGCTCAGGTCATGCGTGAGTTCTCTACCAAAGTCAACGTAGCTGACAAAACGAACCTTGTGGACATTGTGGGTACAGGCGGCGACGGCTCGCACACCTTTAACATTTCGACCTGTTCAATGTTTGTTGCGGCGGCTGCGGGCGCAAAAGTCAGCAAACACGGTGGCAGAAGCGTCAGCAGCAAGTCGGGCAGCGCCGACGTGATGGAATCGCTGGGTATCAACATCAACTTGTCGCCTCAGGCGATCGCGCAGTGTATTGAGCAGGTTGGCATTGGCTTCATGTTCGCACCCAACCACCATCCAGCCATGAAGGCTGTGGCACCCATTCGCAAAGAACTCGGCGTGCGTACGATTTTCAACATCCTTGGGCCGTTAACCAACCCGGCCAGTGCGCCAAATATATTGATGGGGGTGTTTCACCCGGATTTGGTGGGTATTCAGATTCGCGCACTGCAGCGCTTGGGGGCGGAGCACGCCCTGGTGGTGTACGGCAAAGATGGGCTGGACGAGATCAGCCTGGGCGCAGCGACGGTCGTGGGCGAATTGAAAAATGGTGAAATCACCGAATACGACATTCACCCCGAGGATTTTGGGTTCACCATGGCCAGCAGTCGCGCTCTGCGGGTTGAAACACCCGAGCAGTCAAAAGCCATGCTGCAAGGCGTGTTGGACAACCAGCCTGGTGCTGCGCGTGACATCGTGATCTTGAACGCCGGAGCTGCGCTGTACGCCGCCAACGTGGCAAACTCAATGGAGCAAGGCATTGACAAGGCGCGGGCGGCGTTGGCATCGGGGGCGGCGAAGACACGTTTGCAGCTGCTGATTTCTACTTCACAACAACTGATGACTTAATCTGGCTAATTAAAACCATGTCCGATATCCTCGACAAAATCATCACCGTCAAGCGCGAAGAAGTCGCCGCTCTGGTCCGTCAAAAATCCCTCTTCGCCATGCGGGCGGATGCGGAATCACGCGTTTTAACGCGCGATTTTGTGGGTGCGCTACGCAGCAAAATTGCTGCTGACAAGCCAGCCGTGATTGCTGAAATCAAAAAAGCCAGCCCGTCCAAAGGGGTACTTCGGCCTGAGTTTATTCCCGCTGATATTGCTCAAAGCTATGCTGAGTTTGGTGCTGCTTGTTTGTCAGTACTCACTGACAAACAATTTTTCCAGGGCAGTGTCGAGTGTTTTAAGCAGGCGCGTGCATCGTGTGGCCTGCCTGCACTGCGCAAAGACTTCATGATTGATGCGTATCAGATCTACGAATCCCGCGTGATGGGCGCAGACTGCATTTTGCTTATTGCGGCCGTCCTTGACGACGCGCAAATGAAGGACATGGAAGCCGTGGCGATAGCGCTCGACATGGCGGTGCTGGTGGAGGTGCATGACGCTGTTGAGCTGGAACGCGGCCTAAAACTGAAAACACCGCTGATCGGCATCAACAACCGTAACCTCAAAACCTTTGACGTGTCGCTGGACACCACCCTGGGGCTGCTGAGTCAGGTGCCTGAAGGTCGTATCGTCGTCACCGAATCTGGCATTTCTACAGCGCAAGACGTCAAGCGTATGCGCGATGCCAAAGTCCACGCGTTTTTGGTCGGTGAAGCGTTCATGCGTGCTGAAGACCCGGGCGTGGCACTTGGTGCGTTGTTCGGTACGTAAAAATG
>JAYVEE010000076.1:0-6285 GCA_043749005.1 Polaromonas sp.
GAAGACGGCCACGGCACCGAGGCCACCATGACGCGCGAGCAGTTGCTGACCGATCCCGAGCAAGCCGCCGACTTCGTCCGGCAGACCCAGATCGATGCGCTGGCGATTGCCATCGGCACCAGCCACGGCGCCTACAAGTTCACCCGCAAGCCCACCGGCGACATCTTGGCGATTGGCCGGATACAGGAAATCAACCGCCGTATCCCCAACACGCATCTGGTCATGCATGGCTCGTCCAGCGTGCCGCAAGACCTGTTGGCCATCATCCGGCAATACGGCGGCGACATGAAGGAAACCTACGGCGTGCCGGTTGAAGAAATTCAAAAAGCCATCAGGTTTGGCGTGCGCAAAATCAACATCGATACTGACATCCGCTTGGCCATGACGGCAGCGGTGCGCAAGTTTTTACATGAAAACCCGACCAAGTTTGACGCGCGTGAATGGCTCAAACCCGCGACCGCCGCGGCCAAGGCAATTTGCAAAGAGCGTTACCTGCAATTCGGCTGCGAAGGTCAGGGCGCAAAGATCAAGGGCGACACGCTCCAAGTTGTGGCGAGCAAGTATGCCAAGGGTGAGCTAGGGCAAGTCGTCAATTGAAGCCAATTCTTTCTGATTGACGATAATTTAAAGCTCAGTCACTTTCATGGTGACTGGGCTTTTCACTGCGACTGACCGACCGAGATGACCAAAGCCCTCCACACCTCCGCATTAACATCACTGCCTTTGCTGGCCCGAGGCAAAGTCCGCGACAACTATGCCGTGGGCAAAGACCGGCTGCTCATGGTGGCCAGTGACCGCATTAGCGCGTTTGATGTGATTTTGGGCGAGCCGATCCCCGGCAAGGGCGCGCTGCTCACGCAGATGGCGCTGTTCTGGTTTGACCGCCTCGGCAATATTTGCCCGAATCATCTGACGGGCGAAGCGCCCGAAAGTGTAGTAAAGCCCGCTGAAATACCCCAAGTTGCCGAGCGCTCCATGCTGGTCAAGCGCCTTAAACCGATACCGGTTGAAGCCGTGGTGCGCGGGTATTTGGCCGGGAGCGGTTGGGCTGAATACCAGACGTCGCAATCGGTATGCGGCGTGCTACTGCCTTCAGGACTGAAAAATGCCAGCAAGTTGCCCGAACCCATCTTTACTCCCGCAGCCAAAGCTGCGATGGGTGAGCATGATGAAAACATCAGCTATGAGAAAGTTGTAGCGATAGTTGGCGCTGACTTAGCCGAGAAAATCAAGCGCATCAGCATTGAAATTTACCAAACCGCCGCCGCCTTTGCGCTGACCAAAGGCATCATCATTGCCGACACCAAATTCGAGTTTGGTTTGGACGACAACGGCACCCTGACGCTGATGGACGAAGTGCTGACGCCCGACTCATCCCGCTACTGGCCAGTTGAGGGCTACGAAGCCGCCTTTGCCGCCGGGCTGAACCCGCCCAGCTACGACAAGCAGTTTGTCCGCGACTGGCTGGAAGCCGCGCGCATCAATGGCAAGCCGTGGGACAAAACCCCTCCGGCTCCGCGCCTGCCGGATGATGTAATTGCGAAGACGGCAGCCAAATACAAGGAAGCCTTGACCCGGCTGATGGTGTGAAAAGGCTCGATTAGGCTGAAAAGCCGGTTGCGGGCCGCTTTTACTTTGTTTCAGGCCGTTTTGGGGGTCAAATCGCTCTCTAGCCCAATCAATGCTCGCGCAAACAGCTATTGAATCAGGAGTAACGTTCAAGATTCGCCCGCGCTCTTGGTGCGTTAGTTATGGCGTTCGAAGCCAATTTGTCTCTCAAAAAGATAGTCAGGACGTGATTTTTGACTGAGAACCATAGCAACATTGAAATAAATCAGCTGTTAAACGTTGCCGGGTTTGTAACTATTTTATCGGAGCAAGCTATCTCACAGGAGCAAGATCAAATGCCGTTTTTTATAGGGAAACTTGCCATGTTAGGTTGTAGTACCTTGCGACATAAATTACGTTGAACTAAACCGCTGACGCGGTGGTTGATCTGCAAAGACAGCCACCGCGTTTTGCTTTGCGCGGCACTTGCTTTCAGGTGCGATCAGCAGAAACCTTCGGGTTGGGAAATATTCCCCGGCTTTGAAGGAGAAACCTCATGACTGAACTACGCCAACGCATGCTCGACTCAATTGGGGTCAGACTCCAATTCTTTTCCGAAAAGCCAGTTTTGGACTCTTACAGGTTGTTTGTTTATAAAAGCGGCCTCTAACCCATAAACACGGAAGCAAGAGACTACTAAATCAATAGCGCTAGATAATGTCCAACCACTTTCAGCCTGGCGACCCCATCGCCCCAAACGGCGACACACCAATTAACACCCGGTGCAACCAAAAAGCAAACACCCCCCAGGCGACCACGCCAACAGCCACTGTCACAGCTGTCATGCTGGCGGTTCCGGCCGGGTATGCCTTCTGCTCGCGCCGGTCGCGCCTGCGCGACGCGGCAAACAGCAACACCGACCACACCAAAAAACTGCCAAACAGCACGGTAGCGGCCAGTGAGCCGTTGGCCAGCAAATGCGCCAGCGCCCACACTTTGGTTGCCAGCACCATCGGGTGGTGCACTTTGGCTTTGATCTGGTTGCGCGGCACGTAAGCGGCTGCCAGCAACACAAACGACACCAGAGTGAGCAGTGCCGCGATGTGGCGCATGGCCGTTGGCGGCATCCATAGCATCACGCCCTGCTGGCGCGCTTGGCCGTAACCCCACACCAGCAATACAAAACCCGCAATTGATAGCAGTGCGTAAATACCTTTGAAGGGTTTTTCACCCATACGCGCCACCGTTTGATTACGCCAGTTATTGGCAAACACACGGGTGGAATGCACGCCCAAAAACAGCACAAGGCCGGCAATCAAATACGTCAATGCCATAGTGAACTCCTGCTTTCTTCGTTAACTCAAAATCACGCTGCTCAAGCGCCTGCGATACGTCGCGATTACCGGATCATCGGGCGGGATCTGCCCGTCAGCCACCTTGGGTTTGGGCGCTTCCATGATGTCGAGGATGGCGATGTAAGTTTTACGGGCCTTGTCTGAGTCCCAGGCTTTATCGCGCATCAAAATGTCGAGCAGCTCGTCAAGTGCTGCCGTCCAATCCTGATGCGCCATATGCCAGCGCGCTTTGTCAAACCGGGCTTCAAAATCTCGTTTGTTCAATGCTATTTTTGCATCGAATTCGGCTGTAGCTAGAGTGTTATCTGGGCAAGTAGCTGCAAAATCAGTAGCATCCATCATGCGCTTGAGCGAATCAAAACGGCGTACTACTGTGGTCTGCGCAATAACCGGGGCAAACGCGACTTTGGCTGCATCCGTGTCGCCACCCAGCAGCAACGCCTTGACCAGCTCAAACCGGGCAGACTCGTTGGTCGGGTCGTTGGCCACGTCGGCTTTGAGCTTGTCCATCGCTGCTTCAGGTGTGGCTTCTTCCAAAGCAAGTTCTTCCTCGGGCAGCTCTTCAGCAGGCGGCAAATGTTTGTCCAAAAACTCCTTGACCTTGCCCTCAGGCAGCGCTCCCTGAAAGCCGTCAACCGGCTTGCCGCCGATCAGCAAAATACAGGTTGGAATACTGCGAATGCCAAATGCGGCGCCCAGTTGCTGCTCCTGGTCAGAATCAATTTTGACGAGCTTGAATCGGCCTTCGTATGCCACTTCAACCTTCTCCAGAATTGGGCCGAGCGATTTGCAAGGACCGCACCACGGGGCCCAAAAGTCAATCAGCACCGGGGTGGTCATGGAAGCGGCAATGACTTCCTCTTCAAAATTGGCTACGGTGGCATCCATCATAGGGAGCTAGGCCTTAAAAATTACAACAGACTGAAGGTTAGCACGCCGCCCGTAAAATACAGCCTCCTTCAAAGGCTCACATGACTACAAGCACTCCTTCAAACAAGCCGCTCGTAGGCGTCGTCATGGGCTCGTCCAGCGACTGGGACACCATGCAGCACGCGGTGCAAATATTGCAGCAGTTTGGCGTAGCTTTTGACGCCCGCGTGGTGTCAGCGCACCGCATGCCCGATGATTTGTTTGCCTATGCAGAACAGGCTCAAGTCAATGGCTTTCAGGCGATCATTGCCGGGGCTGGCGGCGCAGCGCATCTGCCCGGCATGTTGGCCGCCAAAACCACTGTGCCTATTCTGGGTGTACCCGTGGCCAGCAAGCATCTGGCAGGTGTTGATTCCCTGCACAGCATTGTGCAAATGCCCAAGGGCGTGCCCGTGGCTACTTTTGCGATTGGCAACGCGGGCGCCGCCAACGCGGCGCTATTTGCAGTTGCCATGCTGGCGCTGCATGACAAGGCGCTCAATGACAAGTTGCAGGTCTTCAGGGTTGCGCAAACCACAGCGGCGCGGGCAATGGTGCTTCCGTCAATGCCAGCTTCGGCATGAAAACAGTTTTCCCGGGTACGGTTTCGGCGAACGGGCAGCCCGCTTCGCCGGGCAAAGCAGGAGAACACCCAGCAACGCTGGACAAAACTGGAGAACACCCGGCAACGCTGGGCGTGATGGGCGGCGGCCAACTGGGCCGCATGTTCGTACACGCCGCCCAGCGCCTGGGCTACAACACAGCCGTGCTGGACGCTGACCCGCAAAGCCCGGCAGGCCTGGTTAGCCATCACCATATTCAAACGGATTACGACGATGAAGCGGGCCTGAGAAGGCTTGCGTTTTTGTGCGATGCCGTCACCACTGAATTTGAAAACGTTCCGGCTGCCGCTTTAAGCACGCTGGCCGCGACCTTGCCCGTCGCGCCCGGCGCCGCCGGCGTGGCGATTGCGCAAAACCGCATCGAAGAAAAGGCGCATTTCGATGCCTGCGCAAATGTCTCGGGTGTCGGCGTTGCGCCTTATGCCGTGATTGAAACGCTTGAGCAACTCCAGAACGTTGCCGCCAACTTGTTACCTGGCATTTTAAAAACCGCCCGCATGGGCTATGACGGCAAAGGTCAGGTGCGGGTCAAGAACGCCACCGAACTTGCGGCCGCCTGGGCCGACTTGGACAGCGTCGCCTGCGTGCTTGAAAAGCTGATGCCGCTCAAAGCCGAATGCTCCGTCATCGTGGCACGCGGCTGGGACGGTAACGTTGTCAGCTTTGCACCGCAGCGCAATGTGCATGTCGACGGGATTTTGGCCGTGACACACGCGTACCCATCAAATATGCCTGTAGCCCAATCAAATCGTGCGCAAACAGCTACTGAATCAATAGCAAATTATATTAATTACGTGGGCGTGCTGTGCGTTGAATTTTTCATTGTGGATGACGGCAGTGAGCACGGCAAACTCATCGTCAATGAGATGGCACCGCGCCCACACAACAGCGGCCATTACACGATGGATGCGTGCGATGTATCGCAATTTGATTTGCAGGTGCGCGCGATGGCTGGCTTGCCGCTTCCTAAGCCGCGCCAGCACAGCCCGGCCATCATGTTGAACTTGCTGGGTGATGTGTGGTTTGATGCACAGCAGCGGCTGCGTACGCCCAACTGGCAAGCCGTCTTGGGCCTGCCTGGCACACACCTGCACCTGTATGGCAAGCAAGGCGCACGGCCCGGCCGCAAGATGGGACACCTGAACATTACCGGCCCTGATGTGGCGAGTGTGAAATTAGTTGCACGCCAGGCTGCTGGCCTGCTGGGTTTGCCAGGACTGGATGAGTAACGTGATCACGATGACTGTCAAAGAAGCCGCAGCACACATCCGTGCAGGCGAGCTGGTCGCCTTCCCGACCGAGACGGTGTACGGCCTGGGCGCTGATGCATCGAACGACGCGGCAGTTGCCAAAATATTCGCCGCCAAAGGCCGACCAGCCGACCACCCGCTGATTGTTCACCTTGCCAGCAGCACACAAGTCAACGATTACGCCAGCAGTGTGCCGCCATTTGCTCAAGCGTTGATCAAGGCCTTCTGGCCCGGCCCGCTAACCGTGATACTGCCGCGCAAACCCGGCGTGGCCACAGCTGCTGCAGGCGGGCAGGACTCCATCGGCTTGCGCTGTCCGGCTCACCCGCTGGCGCTTGAATTTTTGATGGCTTGCAAACAGCTCGGTGTTCTTGGAGTTGCTGGCCCAAGCGCCAATAAATTTGGCCGCGTCAGTCCCACCACCGCACAGCATGTTGTCCAGGAATTTGGTGCGGCCCTGATGGTGCTTGACGGCGGGGCGTGCAGTGTGGGTATTGAATCCAGCATCGTCGACTGCACACGCAGTGCGCCTGTGCTGCTACGCCCCGGCGTGCTGACACGGAAGCAACTCAGCGCCGCCTGCGGTCAACCCGTTTTGAG